>SYEI01000247.1 GCA_005800865.1 Bacteroidota bacterium
CAGTAAAACTAATTCGCGAATTCGTGGCTATAAAAAAAGCGCCCGATAATTTCGGGCGCTTTTAGTAAAAATATATTTCTTAGTTTTTCTCAATCCATTTTCTGGCATTAACAAAAGCTTCGTGCCAAGGCGAAACCTCGTCATTTCTGTCTTTTGGATAATGTGCCCAGTTCCATTGGAAAGTCGAACGCTCAATATGAGGCATCATAACCAAATGTCTTCCCGTTTTATCACACATCATTGCTGTGTTGTAATCAGAACCGTTAGGGTTTGCAGGATAACCTTCGTAAGCATATTTAGAAACAATGTTGTATTGATCTTCTGCATAAGGCAATTTGAATTTACCTTCTCCGTGAGAAACCCAAACTCCTAAAGTACTTCCGGTCAAAGTCGATAACATAACCGAATTGTTTTCTTGAACTTTTACAGAAGTAAAGATACTTTCGTGTTTCTGGCTTTCGTTATGGTGCATTTTTCCGTGAACTTCATGTTCTGGATTAATCACTTCCAATTCCATAAACAACTGACATCCATTACAGATTCCGACAGATAAAGTATCTTCTCTTTTAAAGAATTTGTCTAAAGCTGTTTTTGCTTTTTCGTTGTATAAGAAAGCTCCAGCCCAACCTTTAGCAGAACCTAATACATCTGAATTAGAGAAACCTCCAACTGCTCCAATAAACTGAACATCTTCCAAATTTTCTCTACCAGAAATTAAATCTGTCATATGAATATCCTTCACATCAAAGCCTGCTAAATACATCGCATTGGCCATTTCACGTTCTGAGTTAGAACCTTTTTCACGAATAATGGCTGCTTTAGGACGAGGCTTTGACGAATCAATTACAGGTAATTTGCCATCAAACTGTTTAGGGAAAGTAAACTGTAAAGCTTGGTTTTTATAGTTAGTATAACGCTCCACCGCCATTCCGTTTTTTGACTGTTTAGAATCTAATAAGAAAGAAGTTTTATACCAAGTATCTCTTGTTTCAGAAACATTGAAAGTAAAAGTATCCGCATTATTCTTAATGTTTACTAAATTACCTTCAGCAACCGAACCAATTTTAAAAACCTCAACCTTATGTTTTGCAAACTCTGCCTCTACAGAAGCATCTGCTTGGAAAACAACAGCAATATTTTCATTAAATAAAGCTTTTACGGTATCACTTTCTTTTAAAGAAGATAAATCATAATTCGCACCTAAGTTTACGTCAGCAAAACACATTTCTAATAAAGTCGTTACTAAACCACCGCTACCAACATCATGTCCTGCTTTGATTTTACGTTCCTTGATTAAATCTTGTAAAACATTAAATGCTTTTTTAAAGTAAACACCATCTTTAATGGTTGGAACTTCAGTCCCAATTTTATTTAATATTTGCGCAAAAGATGTACCTCCTAACTTGAATGTATCTTGAGATAAATTCAAATAATAAATGTTACCACCGTTACGTTTTAAAACAGGCTCAACTACTTTTGTAATATTTGAACAGTTTCCTGCAGCTGAAATAATAACAGTTCCAGGAGCAATCACCTCATCGTTAGGATATTTTTGTTTCATGGATAAAGAATCTTTTCCTGTTGGAATATTGATTCCTAATTCAATGGCAAAATCCGAACAAGCTTTTACTGCTTCGTATAAACGAGCATCTTCTCCTTCGTTCTTGCAAGCCCACATCCAGTTTGCCGATAATGAAACCGATTGCAAATTATCTTTTAATGGCGCCCAAACTAAATTAGATAAAGCTTCTGCAATCGCAGTTCTTGAGCCTGCTGCTGGATCTATTAATGCCGCAATTGATGAATGACCAATAGTTGTGGCAATACCTTCTTCACCTTTATAATCTAATGCCATTACACCAACATTGTTTAACGGTAATTGTAACGGTCCGGCACATTGTTGTTTTGCAACTCGTCCACCAACGCAACGGTCAACTTTATTAGTTAACCAATCTTTACAAGCAACAGCTTCTAATTGCAACACTTGATTTAAGTATGAAGGAACATTAGCTGTTGAATAGGTTAACTCTGCATAATGACGTTGAACGTTTTTATCCGTCATGATGGTTTTTGGAGAGCTTCCAAAAAAATCTTCCAAAGCATAATCCATTGGTTTTAAGCCAGTCAATTTTGATTGAAAGGTAAAACGATGGTCGTTAGTTACATCACCTACTTGATACATTGGCGAACGCTCGCGGTCGGCAATACGTTGTAAAGTCGCAATATCTTTTTCACCAATCACTAAACCCATACGTTCTTGTGATTCGTTACCAATAATTTCTTTAGCTGATAAGGTTGGATCGCCCACAGGCAATTTATCCAAATCAATTAAACCACCAGTTGCTTCTACTAATTCTGATAAACAGTTTAAGTGGCCGCCAGCACCATGATCGTGAATAGATACAATTGGATTGTTATCACTTTCAACAAACGCACGAATAGCATTAGCTGCACGTTTTTGCATTTCTGGATTAGAACGTTGGATAGCATTTAATTCGATTCCCGAACCAAAAGCACCTGTATCAGCTGAAGAAACAGCTGCTCCACCCATTCCAATGCGGTAATTTTCTCCGCCTAAAATAACAATCTTATCTCCTTTATGTGGCGCTTTTTTAATAGCTTGATTTAATTTGCCATAACCAATACCACCTGCTTGCATAATTACTTTATCGTAACCAATCTTGCGATTATTTTCATCGTGCTCAAAGGTTAATACCGAACCAGTAATTAATGGTTGACCAAATTTATTTCCAAAATCAGAAGCGCCGTTAGAGGCTTTGATTAAAATATCCATTGGTGTTTGATACAACCACTTTCTTTCTTTCATTCCAGCCTCCCACTCTCTTCCATTTTCTAAACGAGAATAAGAAGTCATGTAAACTGCAGTTCCTGCTAATGGCAATGAACCTTGTCCTCCCGCTAAACGGTCACGAATTTCTCCGCCAGACCCTGTTGCTGCGCCATTAAAAGGTTCAACGGTTGTAGGGAAGTTATGTGTTTCTGCTTTTAAAGAAAGAACAGAATCAAATTCTTTTTCTTCGTAAAAATCTGCTTTGTCTGAAGTCTTAGGAGCAAATTGAACAACCTTAGGTCCTTTAACAAAAGCTACATTGTCTTTGTAGGCAGATACAATATCGTTAGGATTAGTCTCAGATGTTTTTTTGATTAATTTAAAAAGAGAAGTTGGTTTTGTTTCTCCATCAATCACAAATGTTCCATTAAAAATTTTATGGCGACAGTGTTCTGAATTTGCTTGAGAAAAAGCGAAAATTTCAGAGTCCGTTAATTTACGTCCTAACTTAGTAGATAAGTTATTTAAGTAATCTACTTCTTCGCTGCTTAAAGCTAAACCTTCTGATTTATTATAAGCGGCAATGTCTGTAATATCTAAAATTGGTTCAGGCTTTACATTAATCGTATAAATATCTTGATTCAATTCGCTATACTTTTGAGACAACATTGGATCAAAAGCAGTAAAGTCTGCAGCAACTTTTTCAAATTCTTCAATTCGGATAATGCCAGT
The DNA here is from genome assembly GCA_005800865.1 of Bacteroidota bacterium. Lineage (GTDB taxonomy): Bacteria > Bacteroidota > Bacteroidia > B-17B0 > Aurantibacillaceae > UBA4416. The sequence goes on from SYEI01000247.1 coordinate 3,524, forward strand.
AATTCCCATGTTTTGGGTAATCTCAACCGCATTAGTACTCCAAGGTGTAACCATAGCGGCACGTGGGCCAACAAAAAAATCCGTTACTACGGACTTCTCTATTTTATGTGCATCAGCAAAAAGCCAATTTAATTTTTGAATGTTTTCTGATGAGATGGAATCTTGTGCTTGAACTGCAAAAACGGTGTTGGATTGGTTTCCGAAGAAATGAATCATATGTAGGGATTTTTGTGAGATTTTTGAAGGTACAAAGTTAACTTTATAGAATTAATTAGCCAATTAGCAAACCATTATTTATCCATAAAAATCAATAGATTTAAACAAAAAAAGGCTCAGTGTTTAACCGAGCCTTTTTAATAATTTAAGAAGGAAATTATTTTCCGCCTTGCATTGCTTTTAATTCGTCCATCGTCATCATTTTGTAACCTTCCGTAGATAATTCAAATTTTGAATCCGCCACTGGTTCAATAGATACTTCTTTGGCAACCATTTTAAATTTCATTGGACCTTGAGCTCCTGAATATTCAAAAGGAACACCTTTTAAACCTCTCATAAAACTTTGTCCGCGACCTTTACCTTCTTTATTTAAGTTTTCGAATTTATCAGAATACCAAATTTCCATTTTTTCTTCTTTTTTATCCTTACCTACCATTGTAACGATTGCTTTTTTGCACTCATAGCCAGCAATTGTTTTTGTTTCGGTAGTGTACTCAATTTTTGGATCAGCAGGCTTTTCTTTTTGTTTAGCCTCTTCTTTTTCCATTTCTTCCTTAGTTTGTTTCACAGCAATTTTATTTCCCATTTGCTCCATCAACATCACCATTCCTTTATCATCTACTAAAGTTTGATTTGTAAACATCATTGACGACATGTCTGTTAAAACCTTAGTGTTTTTAAATGTTGATTTTAATTCCATATCACCTATCATAGCTGCTTGCTCAGGAGGAAGACCTTCCATCGTCATAGCATAAGTAATAGCTCCTTCTTTAATTTGTGCATTTAATGATAATGCTGATAATGCAACAACAGCTAGCGTAGAGAATAATTTGTTCATTTGATTTATTTTAAAAATTTGATTTTATGTTTTCAATTGGTATGCCAAGTTACCAATTTGATAGTTTTGAAATGCAAAAATATGCTAAATGGTAAAATGAATTGATGAATTGTAGAAAAAACGAGTTAGTTATTAAACTACTTTTGGATATCTTCAAATAGCTTCTCCATCTCGGTGCGAGTTACTATTTTATAAAAAGCTGGAACTTCAAAATCCTCATCTTTTATTTCTTCTTTCTTTACTGCTGTTGCGGTAAAACACATTTCTAAACCTAGTTTCTTTAATCGGTATTGCATTAACATTCCTTTAATATCTTTATAAGGGCCCACGTTATTAATACTATCTAAGCCTAATTCATCTGTATAATATACATCAAACGTAACGCTTGGATCGCTAACCATTGTGGCTTTTATTTTTTTGCAATCGTAGCCAGCTATTTTCTTCGTTCCTTTTACTTCTTCCAACTTTAATTCATAGCCTTTATTTTCTTGAATTAAATCAGTTTCATTTTGAATACAAGCATTTTTGATATCCATAAACTTCACCATTTGACTCAACGTCTTTTTGGCTGGATCGCTAATAAAAGTGGTATTAAAAATACCCATTGTACTCATTTCAACTTGTAATTTATTCCCTTTAAACTTAACGGTTGCTGAGCTTGGAGCTAAGCCTGCCATAGGATGAGATTGATCTACGACCTCAGCGTTATACTCAATTAAACCTTCAGTTAAAGAGTTCTCAGTTCTTTTAGAGTCGCCACATGAGCTAAGTATCAATAATGAAACTAGAGAGAAGAATGACAGTATTCGTTTTGTTGTTCTCAAAAAGATAAGTTATAGAAATCGAAAGATAATCATTTGGTTTAAACCGACAAATTAATCTCTTAAATTTCGTTAAATTATTTTTTAAACCGTTTGGCAAGATATAATTACCAGAAACTACTAGTAACCTAAAATTTTCAACATCGATTTATAACTCTGCTCCTTTGCAAACAACTTCGTGGTTAATTTCCCGTCTTCATCCTTATCAATTAATACGTGTTTGGGTGCAGGTACTAAACAATGTTGGGTTCCACCATAACCACTTAAAGCCTCTTGATATGCACCAGTGTGAAAAAATCCTACATATAAAGGCTGCTTATCTGTTTTTGAAACTTTTGGTAAAAACACTTGGTTAGTATGAGCCTCACTATTGTAATAATCCATACTATCGCAGGTTAAACCTCCTAAGTTTACGGGCACATAAGGTTTATCCCAATTATTTACAGCTAATAAAATAAAGCGTTGGTTAATACCCCAAGTATCGGGAAGAGTTGTAATAAATGAACTATCAATCATGTACCATTGTTCTCGGTCGTTTTGTTGTTTTTGATCGATAATAGAGTACAAAGTAGCTCCACTTTCTGCTACTGTAAACGAGCCAAACTCAGTAAAAATATTGGGTTCATCTAACTCATGTTGGGTACAAAATGATTTCACCTGCGCAATAATCTCTTCTACCATATAATCGTAGTTATAATCAAAACTTAAAGAGGTGCGAATTGGCATACCACCGCCAATATTCAATGAATCTAAACTTGGACAAATTTTCTTTAATTCCTTATAGATATTCAAACACTTATTTAATTCTGTCCAATAATAAATGGTATCCTTAATGCCATTATTGATAAAGAAATGCAACAATTTTAGTTCAAACTTAGGATTGTTTTGTATTTTCTCTGTATATAAACTAACGATATCTGTGTAACGTACTCCTAAACGAGATGAATAAAAGGCAAAAGATGGCTCTTCTTCAGTACTAATTCTGATTCCGAGTTGGCATTTTGGAGCTTTTACATTCTTTTTATAGTGATCAAACTCATCTAAATGGTCTAAAACTGGGATTACGTTATAACCATCATTTAGTAGTTCTGAGATGTATTGTTTGTAGTTTGTTTTCTTATAACCATTACATATAATAAAGGTATCCTTCGTTATTTTCTTCTTTTTTATTTGCTCTCTAATTATTTGGATATCATAGGCCGAAGAAGTTTCGATATGCACATCATTTTTTAATACTTCGTCTAAAACAAAGCTAAAGTGTGAGCTTTTGGTGCAATAGCAGTAAACATATTTACCTTTATAATCGGCTTTTGCCATTGCCACATTAAACATACGTTTTGCCTTTTGTATTTGTGAAGATATCTTAGGTAAATACGTGATTTTCAATGGAGTACCATATTGCTTAATGATATCCATTAAGGGAATATCATTAAAGTATAATTCATTATCAATTACTTCAAATGATTCTTGTGGGAAATCGAAGGTTTGCTCAATTAGGTTTTGGTATTTGTTTTCCATACTACAAATGTAAGTTACTTGGATTATAGTACAAAGGGTTAAAGTAAGTAATTTAGATTTATTAATAATTATTTAACCGTAAAGAACACTAAGTGAAATATAAAGAGCGCAAAATGTAGACGTGGTGAAATTATTCTTAGTGAACTTTGCGAAAACCTTTGCCTCTTTGCGGTTAAAAAAGTACTTTTGCGCCATGATTCAACGTAAACAAACCCTTTTTTTATTAGCAGTAGCTATTATTGCTATTGTTCAGTTTTTTATTCCTTTTCAAACCCTAACTTTTGAAGACAAAAGCTGGTCGATTTGTTTAATGCCTGGTTGCAGTGCAGATGTGATGGGCAATAATATATATGTAGCTATGATTTTAAACATCATCATCCTTATATTAAGTGTAGCTCTTATTTTTTTATATAAAAACAGAGTACTACAATTTAAGTTAACCAACCTATTAATGGTGTTTAATGTATTTATTGTAGGGTTATTTTTTATATTCTCTTATATAAAGGAAGGAACTCCTGGAGCAATAAACTACCAAGTTGGATCATTTTTACCAATTATTTCTGCTGTTTTCGCCTATTTAGCGGCTCATTTTATCAAAAAAGATGAGCAATTAGTAAGAAGTGCGGATAGAATCCGATAGGAAGTTCGAGTTTGGAATGACGATTTACGAATTCAAAAGTTCTAAATTCGTAATTCCCAATTCATAAATCGTACCTCGTCGTTCGTAAATCCCAATCCAAATTTTATATTGTTGATAATTAGTGCTTTTTTTGAACATTCAGGTCATTTTCGACCAAAAAGGGATGATTTTTCTCGTTTTTTATAAATAAATGGTATTTTTGCCCCCACTAACTAAAACACACACATAAATGAAATTAACTGAAATTCAAGATTTAATTAAATTTGTTTCAAAGAGCGGGGTAAACGAAGTTGAACTAGAGACTAAAGAAATTAAAATCGTTATTAAAACTGGTAAGCAAGCTGCTCCTGTTATGTACCAAGCTGCACCAGCTCAAATTACAACAGCCCCTGCACAAGTGGTTGCTGCTCCGGTAGCAAATACTACTACAGCTGCTGAAACTACAACTCCAGTTACTCCTGCTGCTTCTAACGAGGCTAAATATGTAACTGTTAAATCTCCTATGATTGGAACATTCTATCGCTCTGCTGGGCCAGATAAGCCTGCATTTGTGAACGTAGGTGATGATATTGAAATTGGCAAACCAGTTTGTATCATTGAAGCGATGAAATTATTTAACGAAATTGAAAGCGAAGTAAAAGGTAAAATCGTTAAGGTATTGGTAAATGACGCTACTCCTGTTGAGTACGATCAACCTTTATTCTTAGTAGATCCTTCGTAAAAACGACGAATTAAGAAGGTAGATTGACGATTTGAAAATTTACCACAGTTAAAATTATTTGTAAACTGATTTACCGTTTAAGATTTCAAAAATCGCAAATCGTAAATCGTAAAATCGTAAATCGAGAGATGTTTAAAAAAATATTAATTGCCAATCGTGGCGAGATTGCTTTACGTGTGATAAGAACATGTAAGGAAATGGGAATTAAAACCGTTGCGGTTTATTCTACAGCCGATAAAGAATCGTTGCACGTTAAGTTTGCTGATGAAGCTGTTTGTATTGGGCCTCCGCCTAGTAAAGACAGTTACTTAAACATGGCAAACATTATTGCTGCTGCCGAGATTACTAACGCAGATGCTATTCACCTAGGATATGGTTTCTTAAGCGAGAATGCTAAGTTTTCTGAAATTTGCCGCCAAAACAATATTAAGTTTATTGGTGCTTCTCCAGAGATGATTAACCAAATGGGAGATAAGAGTAATGCAAAAACTACCATGATTAATGCTGGTGTTCCTTGCGTTCCTGGCTCTGAAGGTTTATTAGAAAGCGCTGCTCAAGGCATGGAATTAGCCAAAGGTATTAAGTATCCTGTGATTATTAAAGCTACTGCCGGTGGTGGTGGAAAAGGGATGCGTATTATTTGGAAAGAAGAAGATTTTCAAAATGCATGGGATAGTGCTACACACGAAGCTACAGCTGCGTTTGGAAACGGTGCCATGTACATGGAAAAATATATTGAAGAACCACGCCATATCGAAATTCAGATTGTGGGCGATGCACACGGTAAAGCTTGCCACTTAAGTGAGCGTGACTGTTCAGTACAACGTCGTCACCAAAAATTGGTGGAAGAAACGCCTTCTCCATTTATGACTCCTGAGTTACGTGAATTAATGGGTGATGCTGCTGTGAAAGCTGCTTTATCTATTGGTTACGAAGGTGTTGGTACAGTTGAGTTTTTGGTTGATAAACACCGTAATTTCTATTTCATGGAAATGAATACTCGTATTCAGGTGGAGCATCCAATTACTGAAGAAGTAATTAACTACGATTTAATACGCGAGCAAATTTTAGTGGCAGCAGGTGTGCCTATTAGTGGTAAAAACTACTACCCACAATTACATGCAATTGAGTGCCGTATTAATGCAGAAGATCCATTTAAAAACTTTACACCATCTCCAGGTAAAATAACGACTTTACACACTCCAGGCGGACACGGTATCCGTGTTGACTCGCATGTGTATAGCGGTTATACCATTCCACCAAACTATGATAGTATGGTTGGTAAATTAATTACGGTTGCACAAACACGTGAAGAAGCCATTGCAAAAATGCACCGTGCTTTAAGTGAATATGTAATTGAAGGTGTTAAAACAACTATCCCGTTTCACATTAAATTAATGCAAAACGAAGATTTTAAAGCCGGTAATTATACGACCAAGTTTATGGAAACTTGGGATTTTAATAAAGCTTAATTTAAAAAAGCCTTTCGGAAACGAAAGGCTTTTTTGTTATATTTGATTAGCTGCTTTTAAGCATTTGTAAATGATTACAATCGTTTGTAATTAGCAAATGAGTCTTAGCGAGTAGTTACCAGCAAGTGGCGGACAACCATAATATTAAAAATATCATATGAAACATTTATTCCTCATATTGACAATTATACTTTTGACAGCTTGCAACTCTGACAAACAAATTGTGGACAATAAAAGTATTATTGTTATAAATAATACGACTGAGAAAAATAGTATAATTGGACAGTGGACAATCTGTAAGAGAACATGGGGTTCTGGCGACAGCATTCGAGGAATAACTGCTAATGTTTGCACAATAGTTAATTTCAAATATGACAATACTGCGGTTGTAGTTTATCCGTCTGGTGACAAAGAAAATTTGAAATGGAATGTAAATAATAGTAAAGTAAGGTTGACCAATATTAATCCTACAAATAAAGAAAGTGTTTATTTTAACGACGGTGTATATGAAATGATTTTTACTCCAAAGAAAGAATATACTGAGTTAAAATTAACACTGCCGGAAAAAAACTATTCCTATTTCCTTGGACAGTGATGATAAACTGTGTGCCGCCACCAGACTGGTAACACACGCTCCTATGTAAAGCAGCAAAAGTTTTCAACAAAGTTCGGAAGCAACGCTACACCTCTTGAAAATAGAGAGAAATTCGGACAAGC
>SYEI01000248.1 GCA_005800865.1 Bacteroidota bacterium
CAAGGGAAAAATTTAGCAGCCAATTTTTTAAATCAATTAAAAGGTAAAACTCAAAAAGAATACGAATACAAAGATTTAGGATCGATGGCAACTATTGGAAAATATAGAGCTGTAGTGGATTTGCCATTTATTAAATTTCAAGGATTTTTTGCTTGGTACGTGTGGATGTTTTTACACTTAATGCTGATTTTAAGTGTGAGAAATAAATTATCTATCTTTTTTAATTGGGCTTGGAGTTATGTGATGAAAGATTCTTCGTTGCGATTAATTTTGAAGTCGAAAAAGTAGATTGAAATTGGAACGCAGATGAAACGGATAGAACTGATTAACAGAGATTTTTCTTTGTTACTTTCTTTGCATGGCAGGCAAAGAAAGTAAAACTAATACGTTTGATGAATTGCATTCACGCAATTAACACCGTCCATAGCCGCACTTACAATGCCTCCCGCATAGCCCGCGCCTTCGGCACAAGGGTATAAATTTTTGATTTGTACATGCTGTAAGGTAAATTTATCTCTTGGTATACGAACAGGTGTAGAAGTGCGAGATTCAACACCAACAATAATGGCTTCGTTACTCACATAACCGCGCATTTTATTATTAAATGCTTTAAAGCCTTGTTGTAAAGTCGTACCTATCATTTTACCCAACACATCATTCATTTGAACCGATTGCGTGCCTGGTTGATACGAGCAATCAATTAATTTTGAACTCACTTTATTATTAACAAAGTCTTGCAAGTTTTGCGCAGGAGCTGTTTGTGTTTTTCCTCCCATTTCCCAAGCTTTATGTTCTATTTCTCTTTGCAATTGCAATCCAGCTAAAGCACCGTGTTTTTTATAGGGTTCAAAGTCTATTAATTCTAAGCCAACAACAATGCCGCTATTGGCATAAGGGTTATTTCGTTTTGATGGACTCCAACCATTAGTCACTACTTCATCTTGGGAGGTAGCACAGGGCGCAATAATTCCTCCAGGACACATACAAAACGAATAAACTCCATGCCCTTGAACCTGATGCACTAAACTATAAGATGATGCAGGCAAATATGAACGCTTAGAAACGACTTCGTCGTGCGAGTGGCAACTGTATTGAATTTGATCAATAAACTCTTGTGGATGTTCAACACGAACTCCTAACGCAAAAGGTTTTGCCTCAATGGCAATTTTCTTTTTATCTAATAACTCATAAATATCTCTAGCAGAATGACCAGTTGCTAAAATTAAATGGGTACAACGATGTTCAATACTGGTCTTATTATCTGTCACACTGAGCGGAGTCGAAGTGTCAATAATTACTGATGAAATTTTATCGCCACTATAATTAATATCAACTAGTTTAGAATGAAAATGAATTTCCCCACCATGTTTTATAATGGTTTCACGCATATTAGAAATAATATTTGGCAATTTATTGGTCCCTATATGCGGATGCGCATCCACTAAAATAACATCATCAGCGCCATGAAATACAAAAGTTTTTAAAATATGTTCAATATCTCCGCGTTTACTTGAACGCGTGTATAACTTACCATCACTGTATGTACCTGCTCCTCCTTCTCCAAAACAATAATTACTTTCGGGATTAACGATATGCTCTTTATTAATCGCCGCTAAATCTCTTCTGCGTGCTTGAACATCTTTTCCTCTTTCAAATAAAATAGGTTTAATCCCAATTTCTAAACAACGTAACGCCGCATACAAGCCAGCTGGTCCAGCTCCAATAATAGTAATTGATTTATGAGCACTTGAAACATCGTTATATTTGATTCCCAAATCATCATCGGCTACAGGTTCGTTAATCCAAACCGCCAATTTTAAATTAACCTTAATGTTTCTCGAACGCGCATCAATACTGCGACGTAAGGGTTTAATAAAAAATGTATCGGTCGATTTTAATGATAGGTGCTCAGCAACTTCTTGTTTTAATAATTGCTCATCGTAAGCAATGTGGGCCGCAACGGCTAGGTTCAATTCTTTTTTCATAGTGTGGAAGATTTTTATTCTTCAGTTTACAAAATTACTACCCTTCAAATGTGATAGAAAAAATAACCATCTTGGAATTTACTTTTTCGAGACTGTTTGTGAAAATATTATTAAGTGGTTGTTTGAGATTTTTAGTGCCTTGTAAAACCTTGAGTTCTAAGCCTAATTTAAAATATTGCAAATAAAAATCAACACCTGCGCCACCGCTGTAAAAAAAATCATCTCGTTTTAACTGCACAGCATCATCTAATTGATTTGCGCCACCAGAAGAAACTGGTTTCTTTTTAGAAACTAAATCCATCGAATATCCTCCACCTAAAATAACATAAGCGCCAAAATTATCTAAACGCTTAGATTGTAATTTAAGCTCCAGAGGGAAAATTAAAAAAGTAGATTCTACGCTTTTTTTATACTCTTTCGTACTATCTCTTTTGGCATTTTCTAATTTATACTCTAAACTGCGAGACGCAAAACTAATGTTTGGTGTAAAGCGCAAACGAATGTATTGATGTAATCTAAAATCAGTAATAATGCCTAAAGCAAAGCCTGGATCCGACTTAGTGTAAATCGTTTTCATGCCATAAGTTACCCCACCAATAACGGTATCAGGAAGTTCGGAATTTTTAATAGTGTGGATTCTAAAATCCGTTTTATTATAAGCTAAGGCAAAACCAAAGTGCATCTTGTTTCTGTAAAACTTTGGCAGGTTTACTCCACTCTCTTCTTTATGTTGAGAGAAGCTCTGAAGATAAATCAGGGTAAATGCAAGTATGTATAAAAGTTGTTTCAATCTGTAATAAAACGTTATTATTTAGCTTTTATTATACTAAGAATTAGACGATGATTCGTTAACTGGTTGCTCGTCAATTGGAGGAGCTTTTTCTTCAATTGTTGGTTTTGATTTAAAAAAGAAATTTTGAAATACAAGTATAATACCCACACCAAATGAAATCGCCATATCGGCAAAATTAAAAATCGCATTAAAAAACTCGAAGTGTTCTCCGCCCCAAATAGGAAACCATGTTGGGAAATTTCCTTCAAATATGGGAAAGTAAAACATATCTACTACATGACCTTGTAAAAACCCTGCATAGCCTCCACCCTCAGGCATAAAAGCTGCTATTTCATATTCAGAACTAGGTCCAAACACAACTCCATAAAAAGCTGAATCTAAAATATTACCTAAAGCTCCTGCTAAAATAAGAGATACACAAACGATAAATCCTTTATGCTCTTTATCATTCACAATTTTTTTAATATAAAATGCTCCTGCAAAAACAGCAATGATTCTAAATAAACTCAAAGCCAATTTTCCATAATCTCCTCCAAACTCTAATCCCCATGCCATTCCTGGATTTTCTGTAAAAGTTATTCTAAACCAATCAAAAAAACGATGTGCCTCTCCAATAGGATAATTAGCCTTGATGTATAGTTTGATACATTGGTCAATTAATAAGACTGAAAAAACAGTAATTATTGGAAGTCTGTATTTTTTAAGCATAGAGCCTATAAAAGCAAAAAGGTTATCTTACAAAGATAACCTTTTATTTTAGTTAGTATAAAAAAGAGAATTAACTCGATTGATTTAATTTAGCATCAATTCCTAAGGTTGCGTGAGGAACCGAACGTAAACGCTCTTTAGGGATTAACTTCCCAGTTACACGACAAATACCATAAGTTTTATTTTCAATACGCATTAAAGCATTTTTTAAGTTCACAATGTATTTTTCTTGACGAACCGCTAATTGAGCGGTTTCTTCTTTGGATAATACATCAGATCCATCTTCTAATAATTTAAATGAAGGTGACGTATCATCAGTTCCATGATTATCAGCATTAGATAATGTTTGTTTCAACAAATCATAATCCGTTTGTGCTTCTTTTAATTTATCAATAATTAAATCTTTAAACTCTCCTAATTCTTTATCAGAATAACGACTTCTGTCATCCTTCGTATTTAAAAACGGTTTTGGTTGAGCCGCTTGAGGTTTTTTAATTAATGGTTTTGTAATATCAATATGCAAAGGTCTGTTTCTGATATAAGATTCTGAGCCTGATGAACGACCTTCGTTTTTCTTTCTACGACCACGGCCACGTTTTTCAGGAATTTCATCATCATCATCATCATCTAATGGAATACCGCCACCTTCTAAATCCAATACTGGTGCTTCGTCTAAATCAACTACTACATCATCATCATCTTCTGGTTTTTCGTAATCATCTTTTACATCTACATCAGAATCATCTTCCTCTTCTGGTTCAATATCATCTTCCTCATCGTCGTCGCCTTTTTTGCCTTTTTTAGATGGCTTTGCAGCTTTCTTAGAAGGTTTAGCGCCTTTTTTTGCTACCGCATCAATTGGCTTTCCAACAACTTTTGGTTTAGCTATTTCTTTAACTGCTTTAGTTGGTTTTGCAGGTGCTGCAATTTTTTTAGCAGGCTTAGCAGCAACTTTAGCTACTGGCTTTACTACTTTTTTCTCAACTTTTTTAGGTGCAGGTTTACTTGCTTTTGGAGCTGGTTTTGCAGCTTTTACTACTTTTTTTGCGGGAACTTTAGTCACTTTTTTTGGGGCTGGTTTTGGTGCAGGTTTTTTTGCAACAGCTTTTTTAGCTATTGGTTTTTTGGCAACTATTTTTTTAGCTACTGGTTTTGGAGCAGGCTTACTTGCTTTTTTAGCAGGTTTAGCCACAGCTTTTTTTGGAGCTGGTTTTGCAGCAGCTTTTTTAGGTGCTGGTTTGCTTGCTTTTTTAACAGGCTTTACAATTTTCTTTGCCATATTCTTAACTTAAAATTAATTTAACTTTTCAATAGAAATAAGGGTAGATACCAATTCGTCAACTTCAACAGAATTTGCGGTGGCGGCGGACAAATTTTGTACCACTTGTAAATCTCCTGTCAGAGTTTCGGCGCAAATATAGTTCAAATTATTTTGAATGGCAGTATCAAGTGCATCATTTTGTTGAATTTTAACCAAAATCTTGTCTGTTACATCTAAACCACTGTCTTTACGCAAGTTTTGGATACGATTCACTAATTCTCTGGCTAAACCTTCTTCTTTTAAAGAATCTGATAAAGTCACATCCAAGGCAACGGTTATTTGCCCGCTATTAGCTACTTTCCAGCCTGGAATATCTACAGGGATAATTTCAACATCTTCTAATTCCAACAAAATCTCTTCGCCTTCCACATTCATCTTAAACTGGCCCGTTTTTTCAATTCCAGCAATAATTAAGTCGCCATGATCATTTGCATAAGCCTGAACGGTTTTCATGTGTTTACCACATTTTTTACCTAAAGTTTTAAAATTCAACTTCAAATTCTTCACAATATGTGCTTCTTCTTCTGTCACAAATTCTAACTCTTTCACATTTACCTCAGCCAAGATAATATCTTTAACTGCCTCCACATGAGTTCTGAATTCATTATCTAAAATAGGAATACGAATTTTTTGTAATGGTTGGCGAACTCTTAAATTTTCTTTCTTACGAATAGATAAAATCATCGAAGAAATTTTTTGCGCCATTTCCATGCGTTTTTCTAAGCTAGTATCAATAATGCTTAAATTAACTTTTGGATAATTCGTTAAATGCACTGAATTCAGTTCTCCAGACACATCATTCAAGTTTTGGTACAACCAATCTGCAAAAAATGGTGCTATTGGACTCATCAATTGCGACAAGGTATTTAAGCATTCGAATAATGTTTCGTACGCTGCTTTTTTATCGTCACTCATGTCGCCTTTCCAGAAACGACGACGAGATAAACGAATGTACCAGTTACTTAAATGCTCGTCAACAAATTCCTCAATATAACGAGCTGCTTTATGAGGTTCAAATGTTTCGTATTGTTCTGTGACATCTTTTACTAATGAATTTAATTTTGATAAAATCCATCTATCAAGCTCCGAACGATTACTAACGTTTACCGTATTGTTTAAATCAACTACAAAATTATCAACGTTTGCATATAAGGCAAAGAATCCATAGGTATTATAAAGTGTTCCAAATAATTTACGTTGCACTTCTCCAATTCCTTCCACGTCAAATTTTAAATTATCCCATGGAGCAGCATTTGCAATCATGTACCAACGAGTGGCGTCAGCACCATATTTTTCAATAGTTTCAAAAGGATCAACAGCGTTACCCAAACGCTTACTCATTTTGTTTCCGTTTTTATCTAACACTAATCCATTAGAGACAACATTCTTGTATGCTACTGAATCGAAATTCATCGTTGCAATTGCATGTAAAGTAAAGAACCAACCACGAGTTTGATCAACGCCTTCGGCAATAAAATCAGCTGGGTAATATTTTTTATCGTCAATTAATTCTTTGTTCTCAAACGGGTAATGCACTTGCGCATAAGGCATAGCACCAGAATCGAACCATACATCAATTAAATCAGGCTCGCGGAATAATTTTTTTCCGTTCTTTTCTAATACGATATTATCAGCATAAGGTTTGTGTAAATCAAAGGTGTCGTAATTTTCTGCCGTAAAGTTTCCTGGAACAAATTTACCTAATGGATTTTCTGTCATGAATCCTTTAGCGATTGAATTATCAATTTGATTTTTTAATTCTTCAGCACTTCCAATTACAATTTGCTCAGAGCTATCTTCACTTGTCCAGATAGGAATTGGAATACCCCAAAAGCGAGAACGAGATAAATTCCAATCATTTAAGTTTTCTAACCAATTACCAAAACGACCAGTACCAGTAGCTTCTGGCTTCCAGTTAATAGTTTTGTTTAATTCAATCATACGGTCTTTTGCCGCGGTTGATTTAATAAACCATGAATCTAATGGGTAATATAAAACGGGTTTGTCAGTTCTCCAACAATGAGGATAACTATGTTCGTAGGTCTCTTTCTTAAATAATTTTCCTTCTTCTTGTAATTTTAAAACAATACGTTCATCAACACTCAAATAAGCTTTTAATTCTTTGATCTTGCCTGTTGCTTCTAAAATTTGTTTTTGTTTTTCGAACTCCACTTGTTTTTCAGCATCTGTATGATACGCTTCTTTAACATATTCTTCGCCATACAAAAATGTACCGTCATTAATTTCAGGCAAAAAGCGGCCGCGTTTATCAACTAAGGTTAACGATCCAATTCCGTTTTGTTTAGCTACTCTAAAGTCATCTGCGCCAAAGCTAGGGGCAATATGAACAATACCTGTACCATCAGTTGTCGTTACGAAGTCACCAACAATTACTTTAAACGCATCGCCATCTGTTGGTTGAGTGAATGGTAATAATTGTTCGTAAGAGATTCCTTCTAAATCTGAACCTTTGCAATGATTCACAATTTTAAAAGGAATGTTTTTGTCGCCAACTTTATAATCTTCAAATTTTAAATCCGTATGTTTTTCGGAAAAATATTTGTTGACTAAATCTTTTGCTAATACAACTGTTTGAGGAGCTCCGCTAAATGGATTAAAGCTTTCTACAAATACATAATCAATATCTTTTCCAACCGCTAATGCAGTATTTGAAGGTAATGTCCAAGGCGTCGTTGTCCAAGCAAGAATAAATAAATCACCCTTAATGTTGAATTTAGAATCCTTTACTTTAAACTGCACTGTCGCTGTTCTATCTTTCACATCTCTATAACAACCAGGTTGATTTAACTCGTGAGAAGATAAACCAGTTCCCGCAGCTGGCGAGTAAGGCTGAATAGTAAAGCCTTTGTATAATAAGTTTTTGTTATTTAAATTTTGTAGCAACCACCAAACACTTTCAATGTATTTATTATCGTAAGTAATGTAAGGGTCTTTCATATCAACCCAATAGCCCATCTTAGCCGTTACATCTTCCCACTTGTCGGTATATTTCATTACCTCTTTACGACAAGCTTTGTTATAATCTTCAACCGAAATAAATTTTTTGCTATTCGGATTTCCAATATCTTCTTTTGTAATTCCTAATGATTTTTCTACTCCAAGCTCAATAGGCAAACCGTGAGTATCCCAACCTGCTTTACGTTTTACTTGAAAACCTTGTAAAGTTTTATAACGACAAAAGATATCTTTAATCGTACGTGCCATCACATGGTGAATGCCTGGCATACCATTAGCGCTTGGTGGCCCTTCGTAGAACACCCAAGGGGTTTTACCTTCGCGTGTAGAAATAGATTTTCCAAAAGTGTCTTTTTCTTTCCAATAATCTAAAATGTCTTTACTTATTTGTGATAAGTTGAGTTGGTTGTATGTAGGGTACTTTTTCATTGTTAGTTTGAGTTTAACCGCAAAGAGCGCAATGGTTTAGCAAAGGGCGCAAAGGGTTGTTGCTTAATAAATTAAGGGTAGCGAATGTACAAAAAAATGGTTTAACAACAAAAGATAGAATTACTCTGCAAAATTGCGTCTACTTCGTTTCTCTGTGGTTAGATTTTACCCATTTGTTTCATTTTGCTTTCAAATGAAAAAGCGATGGTTTTTGCACGAAAAATGGCTTTTTGAGCATTTTCTCCTTCAAATAACGCATTTACTGTGTTTTCAAAGGCATTTAACCAAATGTCAAAATGCTCTGCTTTTAAGGGTAAATTAACGTGTTTATCAAATACATTGGTTGTATAACCTTCTTTATCCAAAAGAACAAATTCCCAAAAAGCAATCATATGAGGCATGTGTTTTTCGAAATCCACATGCTCAAAAATGGGTTTTACCTCTTCATTTAAAAGTAAATTGGAGTAAAAAGTCTTTACTAAAAGTTCTACGTCGGCTGAGTTGGAGATGTCTTGCATCTACTATTTTTTCTTACAAACCTGAATGGTGTGGCTAATACCAACATTATCAATTTGTTCAACAACTTTAAAACCAGCTCTGTCAATTAATCGATTAAACACCGTACTATCGTACATTTGACTGTTTCCGTTAGCAATATTAGTAAAGTACAAGGAAGTCATTTGTAAACTAAAAGCACCTGGTCTAAATTTTTGACGATCCCAAAAAGTTTCCATAATATAGATACTTCCATCTTCTGAAATAGCTTCATGACAACGTTTTAAAATACTTACAATTTCATCTTCGCTAAAACAATCTAAAAACTGGCTCATCCAAATGGCATCAGCCCCTTTTGGAAAACGATTAGCATCATCTAAAATATTGATTGGATGATAGTTTACTCTATCTGAAAACGGTGTTTTTGCAATATTTTCTTTGGCCATAGCTAATTGCCCTGGTAAATCTAACATTGTCAATTTTACGTCTGCATCATAGTTTAAGCACTTCATGGTAAACTTTCCGGTATTGCCGCCAATATCTAAAATATGTTTTGGTTTACGTTTAAATAACTCAGCCAAAGCTTGATCAAATGAACCGTCTGAGTAATAATGGTCAAAATTAAACCAGCTATCTTGTATAGGTTTTGGTAAATGCGCTAATCCTTCGTAAACTGTTGGCCAATCTCCTAAAACTTTTAATCCTGTTGGTTTGCCTTGTTTAATGCTATCTGTTAACGTAAACATTCCTTCATAACATACATCGTTCGTAAAGTCCATATTAACATTAGTCATACGGTCGTTTAAAATAAATAAACCTGTTTTTGTAATGGTGTATTTATCTTGATTTTTAACCACTAAGCCTATCCCTAAACCTGCTTCTAATAAAACCCTAACGCCGTATTCTGACAATTTAAGCTTTGTGTATATTTCTTCTAGAGTTAATCCAACGGTTCTAGATTCTTCAACAGCTGCTAAAATACCCAAATCTCTAAGTGATTTCGTCGCTTGGAAAACTATTGGTGCAAATGCAATAAACTGCGCCGCTGTAATGGCCTCAAAGGCTGATTTGTCGTCTTTGGTAAAAAAATTCATGGTATTAAAGCTAAAAATTAATGCTATTCTATCTAAAAGACTGCCAAAATAATGAAAAGATTATACATTTTTTCGATTTTCTTGATAAAAAACTAAATACCCAACAACACGGATACTAAAATTGTTTGTAATATTGTAAATTGCACCCCACAATTATGGTAAAAATAGGAGATAAGAAAATATCGGCGGATGATTTCTACAAGGTTTTAATTAGCAATTTAGAACTTAAGTTGGATGAAGAAGCCTTAAGAAAAGTATATCGTAGTCATTATTTTTTGAAAGAGTTTACTCGCGAAAAATTAATATATGGTATTAATACTGGATTTGGGCCAATGGCACAGTATCGTATTAATCACGAAGATCAAATGAAGCTACAATATAATTTAATTCGTAGCCATTGCTCAGGCTCAGGAAATCCCATTCCTGAAATTGATTGTAAAGCAGTAATGTTAGCGCGTTTAAATACCTTAATGCAAGGCTTTGCTGGTATTCATCCTGATGCTTTAATTTTAATTAAGGATTTAATTAACAAAAATATTTCGCCAGTTATTTACGAACATGGTGGCTTAGGCGCTAGTGGTG
>SYEI01000249.1 GCA_005800865.1 Bacteroidota bacterium
AACAGGTTCTGGTAAGACAGCGAGTTTTGTGTTACCTATTTTACAAATGTTTCAAGATGGTGTGAGTTCTAAAAACCGTCACGTGAGAGCATTGGTATTAGTACCAACGAGAGAGTTAGCGATACAAGTCAGTGAAGTCGTAAAATTATTAAGTGCCAATTTACCTAACAAAGTAAAGAGCATGGCCGTATATGGCGGCGTATCTATTAACCCTCAAATGATTGAATTGCAAGGTGTAGAAATTTTAGTAGCAACTCCAGGTCGTTTACTAGATTTAATTTCTAACAGAGCAGTGTCTTTATCGGCTATTAAAATTTTGGTGTTGGATGAAGCGGATAAAATGTTGAATCTCGGATTTAAAGAAGAGATGAGCAAAATATTTGGCTTGCTTCCTAAAAACCGACAAAACCTTTTATTCTCGGCCACACTAAGTGATGATTTAAATAACATCAATCGTAATTTATTACGCAACCCAGTTGTTGTTAAAGTTGAAGAAGAAGTCAAAAATTTAGATTTAATAAAGCAGTTCGCCTATTTAATTGCTGAAGAAAAAAAAGGTCCTTTATTACGTTATATTATTAAATCACAAAAAATAAAACAAGTATTGGTATTTGCTTCATCTGTTCACAGAGCGGATGCTATTGCTTTAAAATTAAGTCAGAATGGTGTTGATGCTTTTGCAATACACAGTAAAAAAAGTCAAGAAGCCAGAAACGAAGCCTTAAACTTTTTTAAAGAGGGCAAAGTAAAAGTATTAGTAGCTACCGATTTAATGGCGCGTGGTATCGACATTAAGTTTTTACCTTATGTGATTAATTATGAATTACCTCGTTCGCCTAAAGATTACATTCACCGTATTGGTAGAACTGGTCGTGCCGAAGCATCTGGAGAAGCTATTTCTTTAATTTCTCCTGAAGAAGAACATCACTTTAAAGTGATTCAGAAAAAGATGGGAAAACACGTGACACAAATTAACGGCAACGAAATTAATTTAAAAGGCTTTTAGTTTTTTACTGTATGAATAAAGACATACATCCTGAAGAAAAACAATTCTTAGATGGCCCGCGCTCACGTTGGTCTGAGCTAAAATATGCCTTTAGCGTATTCCATCAATTAATTGTGGGACTTCGTAAATTGCATTTTATTGGTCCATGCGTAACGGTGTTTGGTTCAGCAAGATTTAAAGAAGATCATGCCTATTACAAATTAACTCGAGAAGTGTCTTCTAAAATTGCTGATTTAGGTTTCGCTATTATGACCGGTGGTGGCCCTGGCATCATGGAAGCAGCCAACAGAGGTGCTAAAGATGTTGACGGACTTTCTATAGGTTGTAATATTGTGTTACCAAAAGAACAATTTCATAATGTCTACTTAGATACTTTTGTAACCCTCGACTATTTTTTTGTAAGAAAAGAATTGCTTCGTAAATATTCATTTGCCTTTGTTGTGATGCCTGGTGGTTTTGGAACCTTAGATGAATTTTTTGAAGCTTTAACTTTAGTGCAAACTCATAAAACTGAAAAGTTTCCTATTGTGATTATGGGTGTTGATTTTCATAAAAGTTTAATCGCTCATATTTTAAAAATGGCTCAAGAGCAAACGATTAATCAAGAGGATTTACAATTGATTTTGTTTACCGATTCGGTTGATGAAGCGGTTGATCATATTCAAAAATTTTCGATTGATGCATTTAGCTTAAAATTAAAACGAGCTAAAAAAGCCATGTGGATTTTGGGAGAAACACCTTTAAAATAAATTAATTATTCGGTTTTCCAGCATCTATCCAACATACGATACTGTTTTTTTGAGCTTCAGATAAAGATGTGCCCTTTGGCATAGAGCCGCTTACTATGCTAGAACGAATTGAACTTGAAGAAGAACTGATTTGAGCATACGTACTGTACTCACTATGACAACTAACACAAGCGCTCTGAATTAAAGGCCTCACAGTAACAGAAAAAGAAGGGGTACTTGAAGTACAGGAAGGCGTATAAGCTGCTTGAGCCTCTTCTTTATTTTTCTTTTTACAAGAAATAAACATAGCGAAGAACAACACTACTACTGCAAATAAGCTTATTATATTTTTCATCATTTATATTTTTAACCGCCATTAATTAAGTGCAAGCCCGTGAGTTTACATTAAGAATTCTTTTCTTCTAATTTACCATCGGCATATTTTGCAAAACGACTTTTGTTTCTATCATGCACTTGATCGTAGCGTTTCCAAGGCCAACCACCAAATTGTGTTTTATGGTAATCTTCAAAAGCCTCGTTAATTTCTTGCTTTGTGTTCATCACAAACGGACCATATTGCATCACTGGTTCACCAATAGGTTTACCTTGTAGCATTAAAATACTGGTTTGTTCACCCGCTTTAATTTCCACATCCACATCTGCTTTTAATTCAATAGCGTGGTAGTGAGAAATAACAGTGCCGGCCACCGTAATATCTTTTCCTTCATAAAAATAAATAGTACGGTTAATACCAGCCGATGCTTTAGGAATAGTGAAGCTTGCCCCTGCTTCCATTTTTATATTCCACACTGCCACTTCATGCGATGCATCTGCTGCCCACGAATCGGGAGGTGGCGTTGGCGCTTGCGATTTATCCAATGTTCCTGCAATGACTTCAACAATTGTTTTTTTATTAGCCACATCTGTGTGAATGTGATTAGGAATAGATTCTCGCCAAAACATTTTAAAATGAGGTTCTACCATTTTATGTTTCTTTGGTAAGTTCAACCAAATTTGAAATAGCTCCATTGTATTTTCTTTATCCGCATGAATTAACGGAAACATTTCAGAATGTTGCACGCCCTTACCTGCTGTCATCCACTGCACGTCGCCATTACCATAACGCCCTGCTGCTCCCATCGAATCGGCATGATCCACAATTCCTTTTCTCACTACCGTAATCGTTTCGAAACCACGATGCGGATGCCCAGGAAATCCTGGGACGGATTTACCATGATACATTCTAAAACCATCTTTAATAATAAAATCATCCCCCATGTGGCGACCATTTAGATATTTAGCATCTGGAGCCATTAGCTCGTTTCCATTGGGGAAATTGTCTTCGTGGTGTACGCAAAATAAAAAGGGATCAGCGGTTTCCCATTGAAAACCAAGAGGTTTAGTTGATAATATAGGATTCATAACGGAGTTATTAGATTGAAAAGCTTTTTTAAATGATTCGGAAAATGATACAGATGGCGCTGCCATAGCTGTGGCTAAAGCAAATAACGAACGACTTAAAAAATTGCGGCGAGGGATTTCGTTACTCATGGTTTATTTGTTTTAAGTAAAACAGATGCAGTTAATTTTTGTTTATCAAATTTAAGGAAAGTCAAGCTAAATAAAAAAATAATATATTTAATGTCAGTTCAAGTTTAGTGAGAATCGAAACGTCATCGAGATAATTATTAACCAACAAATGTTTTCGACAAATCCCAATAGCTAATAGAACGAACTAACAATTTCTAAACCAATTAACAAATTTGTTTAAATAGGGATAATTATTAAATTTGATAAAGAATTTTAATGAAAAAATTATATATCGCACTTTGTATAATTTCTATAAACATTATACATGCACAAGATTTAATAATTACTGACAAGCCTTGGCAAGTATCAGATACTTCCATGGCAATATCCAGTACGTTGCACGAAATTGACGCTGCCTCTGGATTCGCATACGGGGTCATAAGACTTAAAAACATCTCATTTTGGGACATTGTTTTAAAACCGAAAAACATTTCCAATATATTTTTTTATCATAAAGATTATAATGGTAAAGCCTTGAGTACCCTCATTAATATTGGTGCCTATGCTCAAAATTGTTGGTTTGGAACTGTTAGCGCAAAACTAAAAATTGAATTATCAAAAGTGTCGAAAAACCAAGATTCACCAATTGAAATAACTGCCTATGCGGTTAATTATACAGCTGATGGAAGCGGACCAACTTACCTATTTTTTGATTTATTACCCGATATTAATGCCAATTCCTCTTTTCCAGATGCTTTAAGATTTAGCGATTTATATCAATCAAATGCTTTAAAGCTAATTAGCTTTTGTAGCGAGGAAAAAGTAAAACAAATAAAAACACTGTTAACTCTAAAATTACTGAACATATCTGAAAACGAAGATGCTGAAGATGAAAAAACTTTATTAAAATACAACCTTAACATTAATAATCTTAATGCAACCATTTTAGAGAAAAGATATCCTTCTGAATCAAAAAGACATAAGCAACATTATATATACCAGCATGTAAACAAGGTATATTGCGAAACCGTTTTTGATGAAGAAGCATTAGACATTAAAAAACAAGAAGCTATCAATCAATTTAAAAAATTTAACCCAGCATGCGATATAAAACATATCAGCTCGATTAAAAAAGAGACTAAAATCGACCCAAATACTAAGGAGGTAAAAAGAATAAACTACGATTTTAATATTACCTACACAAAAAACGAAAAATGTTATTTCGGCTACATATATCTTCATAAACTAAATAATGGCGGAGGGCTATTTAGCGAACTTATCTTCAGCAATTTAGAAGAACTCGGCGAAATGAATTGCGAACTACTTAAAAATTAATAAACTAAAAACATACTCTATGAATTATAAAAATCTGCTTTTTGCCCTGCTTCTTTCTTTTTCATACAAATCATCTATTGGTCAGGCTAATGCACTACCGAACGATTTTGTTTTTGATTATAAATACCATGGAGGGATGTATTATAAAATTGTAAAGCTACAGATTAAAGGGAATAAAGGATCTTATCACTATGATGAAAAAGGAGACACGATTAATAAAATAATCGGAAAAGAGATGGCAGCCGAAATTTTAAAATTGTATAATGCATTAAACACATCTGAAATTTTGTTGATTGAATCACCGAAGTCGGATGCCAAAGCACCTGAAGTTATTTATGATAAAAGCTCAACGGAAATTCATTATTTAGCAAATGAAAAGGAAGTATTTTTAAATGATAATATGACTTTAAACGAAACCAACAAGAAACGATACAATTTAGTAAACAATGCTATTTCAGATTTTATCAATTATTTAAATAGCAAACATAAATAAACTTTATTTTGCTAGTATTTAAAGTCATATTAAAAGAGATAGAATCGGAACCATATAGTTGGATATTATATAGCCATCATACCGACTATGTGCTTGAGGTTTTTTGTGGCTCAGTGGCTATCTACGAAGTCCCTATATTATTAAACAATGCCGAAAAACTAGATTACCAAAACAACGGCAGAAGCTGTATTGAAAAACTAAGCCAAAAAGTATCCAATAGTATTGAATATCAAAATTCTAGAAAAATAGAATTAATTTAAATTTATCAAATTTAAGGAAAGAATAGTGAAATAAAAAAGCTGTCCTTATGAGACAGCTTCCTTTCTTATTCTGTTGGATAACCCTTAGCTACCCAATCAGGTTTAATGCCTTCAGGTAACTCTAGTACTTTTGTATTTTTAAATCCTTGAGCAATTAAAATATCGTAAGCTGGTTTAATATTAGG
>SYEI01000250.1 GCA_005800865.1 Bacteroidota bacterium
CTGAAAAGTTATTCCACCTCCCTAAATGGAAATGATTCCATACTTCCCAGCTTGCAAGGGTCCATTAGGTGCCCAGCACAATTAATGACAAAAGACCCTCATAATTATAGACACATTTTAAAATTTCAAAATCAATTTCCTTACTTTATTTGACATGTAGTCATTTCACCTCCATAATTTCCTTGATGGTTGTACTTGCTACATTTTTTTGTAGCACTTGATTTCGAGACAGCGCTTATTTGTTTATTTGATGTTGTAATTGTTGGAAAATGACTTAAAGTTTCTGTTACGCACTCACAATCATAATTCTTTTTACAACTGAAAATTGACAGACTAATTGTAATAAAAAAAAGTGTTTTCATAATAAAATTATTTAATGATTTCTTGATATCAAAAGTTTAGTTTGATGCTACTCCTCTAGCGCATGTACCTAACTCTCTCACATGAACAATTTTCTACCAAAAAACTGCATAAAGCCAACATATTTTTATTGGCTTTGTATGGTTTTGGTTTTACCCAACCTCTCGTTATTTCTTAAAACAATTACTCCCTAACCACCTTAATACTACTTTGAGTTTTATCACTTATCGTAATTGTAAAAGTATAAAAACCTGTTGCTAGAGAACTCATATCAATAGTTATTTCAAAAGCATTTGCTTCTACTATGCGAACTAATTTTCCTGTAAAATCATACACTAAAACCGAAGCAATTTGTTTATCAGCGCTAACTGTTATATCAGCTGCTGTTGGATTTGGGTATAATTTTAATTCATTACTAGAATTTGAATTATTAATTCCTGTGCACAATTGCACGTCTACTGTTTGTGAAGCGGTTGCCACACAACCATTACTAACTGCAACTGAATAGGTAACAGGATACGTTCCTACACCAATAGATGGATCAAATGTATCGGCAGTTACTCCCGTTCCAGCATACGTTCCTCCTGAAGGATTGGCGGTAAACGTGATCACTGCATCATTAGTACACAATAAAGAGTTATTTAAAGTAAAGTCAATGGTTGGTATTAATTTTACATATACTTCATGCGAAGCAGTTCCTGTACAACCACCATTATCAGCAATAACCACATAAGTAAATGTACCCACAGGAGTAACATTAATCGTAGATGTGTTTGCTCCACTATTCCAACCATAAGTTACATTTCCATTTGCTGAAGCAACTAATGTAGCTAGCTGTCCTTGGCAAATAGTGTCATTACCAGAAACACTAACTGTTACCGTACTAACTACTTTAATAGCTTGCGCAATTGAATCAATACAACCATTGGTTCCTGTTCCAATAGCCGTTAATGATAATGACGATGCAGGAACAAAGACATTGGTATTCGTTGTTGCTCCATTGCTCCATGTGTAGGTATCAGCACCGTTTGCTGTTAAAGAAATAGTACCTCCGGGACAAACAATCGTGTTACCTGTAATAGACATAATTGGCGCTGGTTTTACATTTAATGTAAAAGTTACTTGTGTATAACAAGAATTGGTAAAGGTATTAGTTACCGTGAAAATAGTTGTAGTCAAAGCTTTTACATTATGGTTAGCACCCATAAAACCATCGCTCCAAAAAAACAAATTTCCATTACCAATAGCTGTAGCAGCAACTGTTTGGTTAGGACAAACTGCTACTGTAGAAACATTTACTTGCAATGTTGGAGTTGGTAATGTATTCACCGTAAATTCTTTAGTTGCTATACATCCTCCTGGGCCTGTGCCTGTAACTGTATAAACAGTCATAGTTGAAGGAGAAACTATTACACTTGCTGTTGTAGCACCAGTGTTCCATGTGTATGAAGTAGCTCCAGATGCCGTTAATACTTCTTGAGCATTTGCACACATTGTGTTATTACCACCTATTGTTACATTTGGTGATTGTTGCACATCAATCGACATACTTAACACTGAACTCATAGAACAGCTATTTTGAGCATATACGCTTAAATTACCACTATTAGCGAAATTTAAAAAATCCAATGTAATAGCATTTCCTGTTCCATTCATCACACCACCTGGTCCTGAAAAACTCCAATAAAAAACAACATTAGTTTGTGTGGCAACCGAATAAGCCACTCCTGTTTGCCCAGTGCAAACTGATGCCGTTGATGCTGTAAATGCGGTTATAGTTGCTGGTGCATCCGTTTCAAACACACTCACATTAATTGAATCTCTGCAGTTTAACGCATCTTTTACAACTAAAGTGTATGACCCAGCCATTAAGCCAGTTTCCATGTGAGTGTCATCAAAATCTCCAACGCCATCAGTACTCCAATCAAATAATACTGTACCTGAACCACCTGTTGGGTCACATTCTACAAAACCATTAGAAGCTCCAGTACAAATTACATTTGATTCAGGAACACCTAATGTTAATGGCGAAAAAGTTCCAAGAGTTTTTACAATATCAAACTCAATTATATAGGTTTGAGGACAAGCACCATCTGAAGATGTTTGTGTGTATTGAGTTGTATAGGTGCCGTTTGATGTAGGAACTGTGTAGGAATTAGCTTGAGCAGGAACAATACCATTACCAATTGGAGTAGCAGAAGGTGCAGTTGCATCGTCGTTTTCATAAGCGCTCCAAGTAATAGTCAACATGGTTGGAACATCCTGTTTGCAATTATAAGTTCTATCAAAAAACAAACCTGTTGTTGGCGAAAAAACAGCAGCGCCAGGTGCCGAAGGTGTAAAAGCATAAGTTCCATTTTGCTCATTAATAACGGCATAATTGCACATACCAATGCTACCAGCAACTGGAAAATTATTTGTGTTTGCCGCAGGCGAATTATCTTGTGCTTTATATTCGAATACAAAATCGCTATTATCTGCTGCGCCAGCATCACAATCTAAAGCTGAAGATACAGCTACGCTTTTTACGGTTACTTTAATATTAATTTGAGCGTTTGCAAATTGAGTTAAGCATATTAAAAAACATAAGCCCATTAAACGTAAAAAATTTTTCATGAATGATTTATTGATATGAATTATAAAAATACAAAAAAAGCGGCTCAATTGAACCGCTTTTTAAATGAATGAGCAAAAAACTATTTTTTCTCAGCTTTATACTCTTTTTCCATGGCTTTTACAATGTCTTTTACCTGCTCTACACCAATACGCTTTGCTTTAATTTTCTTATTTCTATCCAATACATAAATTACTGGAGTTGAATAAATATCGTACTTCTCCTTAATGTTGTTAATATGTACGCCGTCATATATATTTATCCAATCTAATTTATTATCAATAATATACTTTCTGTATTTTTCATATTCGTGTTGTGTGTAAACACTAAACACTTTTAAATCATACCCTTCTTTTTTAATAGCATGATATTCCTCTAGTAATTTAGGAATTTCTGTTTTACAATGCC
>SYEI01000251.1 GCA_005800865.1 Bacteroidota bacterium
GGTTTTGATAGATACTATCAAATTGTGAAATGTTTCCGTGACGAAGATTTACGTGCAGATAGACAGCCAGAGTTTACGCAGATAGATTGCGAGATGAGCTTTGTGGAACAAAAAGACATCTTAGATACCTTTGAAGGCTTAGTGCGTCACTTATTTAAAGCAGTAAAAAATATTGATATGCCTTTTGTACCGCACATGACTTATGCGGATGCGATGCAATTTTATGGTAACGATAAACCTGATACGCGTTTTGAAATGAAGTTTGTTGATTTCAAACAGGTAACATCAGGCAAAAACTTTAAAGTGTTTGACGATGCAGAATTAGTAGTTGCTATTTGCGCCAAAGGTGCAGCAGAGTATACTCGCAAGCAGTTAGATGAATTAACAGAGTGGGTTAAGCGTCCACAATTAGGTGCAACAGGTTTAATTTACGCTCGTCACAATGCAGATGGGACCATTAAATCAAGCGTAGATAAATTTTACAACGAAGATGATTTAAAAGCTTGGTCGGTTGCTTGCGGTTCACAACCTGGTGATTTAATTTTAGTATTAGCAGGTGGCGAAGATAAAACGCGCAAAGCCATGAGCGAATTGCGTTTAGAGATGGGAACTCGCTTTGGCTTAAGAGATAAAAATAATTTTTCTGCTTTATGGGTGATTGATTTTCCTTTATTAGAATGGAACGATGGCGACCCAAATTTATTAGCGTCTTTAGCGGGTCGTTGGCATGCTAAGCACCATCCTTTTACTTCTCCTAATCCAGAAGATTTTGAATTATTAAAAACCAATCCAGGTGCAGTGAGAGCTAACGCTTATGATTTAGTAATTAATGGTGTTGAAATTGGTGGCGGAAGTATTCGTATTCATAATAAAGATTTACAAGCTCAGATGTTTGATTTATTAGGATTTACGAAAGAGGAAGCTCAAAAACAATTTGGGTTCTTAATGAATGCTTTTGAATTTGGTGCGCCACCACATGGTGGTTTAGCATTTGGTTTTGATAGATTGTGTTCTTTATTTGGTGGAAGTGATAGTATCAGAGATTTCATTGCTTTCCCTAAAAATAATTCGGGACGTGATGTGATGATTGATAGTCCGAGTGAAATTAGCGACGAGCAATTAAAAGAATTGAATATTTTATCTACCATAGAAGCTAAATAATTGATTATAGCAGGCTGTATAGCATTTTTAATAATCGGATTAATTCTAGGGTTAATTGGCGGTGGAGGTTCCTTGTTAGGCGTGCCAGTGTTAGTTTATGTATTATGTATTGAGGCAGACTTAGCAACAACCTATTCGCTTTTTATTGTGGGAATAACAGCTTTAGTGGGTGCAATTAGCTACATCAAAAAAGGAGAAGTCAGTGCCGAAGCTATTTTAAATTTTGCTTTAGCTTCTGTAGTTACCGTTTTTTGTATGCGTAAGTTTATTATGCCTAATCTCCCAGCAGAATTTGTTGTTAATGGAATTGAGTTTAGTAAGCAAAATTTAATTATGGTGGTGTTTGCCTTATTAATTTTAAGTGCTTCTTACTCTATGATTATTAGTCGTAAACCAAACAGAATAAAGGATGTGAAGTGGAACGAATTTACAAAAACGCCTTTAGGATTTCCCTTTGTAGTATTATTAGGCGTTTTAATTGGCGTGATAACTGGTTTTGTTGGTGCTGGCGGTGGTTTTATTATTGTACCTGTATTGATGATTTTTGTGAGATTGAATTTTAAAAAAGCGATTGGCACATCTTTGTGTATTGTTGCTTTAAATTCTATTATAGGTTTTTTAGGAAATTTGGGGCATCAAGATTTAGATTGGATGTTTTTAATTGGCATCTCAGCTATTTGTGGAGTAGGTATATTATTAGGGAGTTTATTGTCAAATAAAATTTCATCGCAAAAATTGAAACCGGCTTTTGGTTGGTTTACTTTAGTAGTGGGTGTGTTTGTATTAGTTAAAGAATTATTTTTTAGTTAGAAGTGGCAAAATCTAAAGGAGGAATAATTAAAAAGATACTTATTTTGCTAGTGCTTGGCGCATTAGCATTTGGTGGTTTTTGGGCTTACGAAAATATTTTCAAAAGCAACGTTCATTTGAATGGCAAAAAATTTACTTACATCTACATTAAAACGGGAGCCACGTTCAACGATTTGTTAGATGAATTGTATTCTCAAAACATTATTAATGATCATGAAAGTTTTGAATGGATGGCAAAAAGTATGCACTTGCCAGAGCATATCAATTCTGGTAAGTATCGAATAGATGCTAAGATGAGTAATCGTTCGATTGCTAAAATGATTATTAGTGGCAAACAAGAAAAAGTAAAATTATCGTTTAACTCACAAATAAGAACTAAAGAACAATTTATTGAGTATGTATCCGATAAATTAGAAATTGAAAGTGGAGAATTAGAAGATTACTGTTCAAATGAAGCTATATTAGGCGAAGAGTACGGCTTAAATTCAGAAAATTTCATGTGTTTAATTGTTCCCGAAACTTATGAAGTAAATTGGACAACTCACATCGAAGATTTATTTCCATTAATTGAAAAATCATATTCAGCAGTGTGGACCAAAGCTAAAAAAGACAAAGCAAAATCGATTGGTTATTCTGTTTCCGAGGTTGTAACCATTGCGTCTATCGTACAAAGTGAAAGTGCTATTAAAACCGAACAGCAAAAGATTGCGGGTGTTTATATCAATCGTTTAAAACAAGATATGAAATTGCAAGCCGATCCAACAGTTGTGTTTGCTAATGGTAATTTTGATGTACAACGAGTGCTTTCGGTAGATAAAGAAATTGATTCGCCTTATAATACTTATCGTTACAGAGGATTACCTCCCGGACCTATTTGTTTAGTGAAGCCTTCTGTAATTGATGCAGTTTTAAATTATACCAAGCATAATTATACCTACTTTTGTGCGAAGGCAGATTTTAGTGGTTACTCGAACTTCACCAATGATTATAAAGTGCATATGAAAAATGCATCGGCTTACCAAGAAGCATTAAATAAAAAAGGAATTAAACGATAATTAAAGCAATGTTCAAAGAGAAATTAAATAAAAAATTAGCAGCTGCATTATCCGAACATGGTTTTGAAGAACCTAAAGAATTACAAAAAAAGTGTATTCCAAAAATTAATGGAGGCGGAGATGTCATAGGTATTGGGCCTGCAGGTTCCGGCAAAAGCTCTACGATTATTATTAGTGCAATTCAAAAGTTGGGAATGGCATTTGAAGATGCACCGAGGGCTTTAATTATTGTTGCTGATGAAGTAAAAGCTTTGGAAATGAAAGAGCAATTCAAATTGCTTTCTCGTGAAACAGATTTACGCGCAGAGTTGGCTTTTGACGGCGGAAAAATTGATGCACAAACGGAGGCTATTTATTTTGGAAC
>SYEI01000252.1 GCA_005800865.1 Bacteroidota bacterium
GAAGGATGATGGTGGCACTCACCATATCAACGGTATCTTTATTAGCACGAGCTTTCTTCTTCAAACCACCCATCAACATCGCTTGGTGGGCGAGGGTAGAGGTAAAGCGCTCGTCGTAACGAGCAATTTTTATGTGAGGAAATTTACGTGTTAAGTGAGTTACGAAAGGATCAATAAAACGGGCGCTATCAGAGGCTTCGTTTTGTAAGGTCTTAGGTTCTCCAACAACGATGCACTCAACCTGTTCTTTTTTCAAGTACTCTTCAAGGTAGGCAATTAAATCTTTGCTGTGCACGGTAGTTAAACCGCTGGCAATAATCTGTAAAGGATCAGTAACCGCTAAACCAACGCGCTTACTACCATAATCTATTGCTAAAATTCTTGCCATGAAGTAAAGGTAATCAAATTAGTGTTGATATAATATTTCAAAAAAAAGTTAAAATAAATTGTCAATCTAAAAATTACTTATAACTTTGTGTCACAAAGTGCTTTTAACATGACGACAGAAAACAGCCAACACCTCGAAGCGATACAGGATATTCGCAACATGATGAAAAAATCAACCCGTTTTTTATCACTGAGTGGTCTGTCGGGTGTATTTGCTGGTATATACGCTTTAGTTGGAGCTTATATCGCCTACTTAATGTTGGGAGAGTTTGCAGCTTCTTTTAGAGACGATGTTAGCAGAGATGCTGGAATGAGCGTAAAGGAAAGACTGTTTGGTTTGTATGTTGATTATGTATTATTAGCTGCTGCTATTTTAGTTGCCTCCATTGTAACCGCTTATGTTTTTTCTAATCGCAAGGCCAAAAGAGAAGGTCATAAATTATTTGATCATACTGCCATCCGCGTTTTAATTAATTTATGCATTCCTTTAGTTGCTGGCGGTTTATTTTGCTTAGCCTTATTATATCATGGAGCTATTGTTTTTATTGCGCCATGCATGTTGTTGTTTTACGGTATGGCTTTGATTAATGCGAGTAAATATACTTACGATGATATTCGCTACTTCGGCATCTGCGAAATTATATTAGGATTAATAAATGCTTTTAATTTAGGAAATGGCTTACTATATTGGTCGCTTGGATTTGGAGTACTGCATATTGTTTATGGAGCAGTGATGTGGTTTAAGTACGAGAAGAATTCATAGCCTTTGCGGTTAAAAATTATAAAAGGAATTGAAGAATTACATACATAACTTAAATAAAGCATTTGAAAATCGAATACGTTTGGGTATTATGAGTGTATTGATGGTGAACGATAGTGTAGATTTTAGTACGATGAAAGAAACTTTAGATATCACCGATGGAAACCTTGCTAGCCATATTACGGCTTTGGAAAAAGAAGGATACATCCATGTGAAGAAAGAGTTTGTTGGTAAGAAACCTTTAACAACTTATTCGGTTACTAAAGTAGGAATGAAAGCATTTAACGATCACTTAGATGCGCTTGAAATATTACTGAAAGGACGATAACCTTTTTTTTGCACCTAAACTTTGAAATGCAAAGTACTTTTAAAATAATTATAAAAAATAGAAGCCATGAAAACAGAAATCAAAAAAATCAGACAAGTTGTTTTAGCGTTTATTGTGTTATTAGTGTTAAGCGGAGTCACTGCTTTTCCATTAGTCACGGAAGTGAATTGGATGGTAGCCAACATTCAGTCGTTCCCAACTTTTTTTCATGTGTGGATTTATAAGGTATATGATGCCGTTCATGCAACACCTTCTATTGTATTGTATGGCACCGATTGGTTAGCTTTTGCACACATTATCATTTCTTTATTTTTTGTGGGAGTTTACCAAGATCCCATCAGAAATAAGTTTAGTATTAATGTAGGTATTGCAGCTTGTGTGGCAGTTTTTCCTTTAGCCTTTATTTGCGGACCAATCCGTGCTATTCCTTTCTATCATCAAGTCATTGATTGTTGTTTTGGTTTGTTGGGATTGATTCCTTTATTCTATATCAAACACAAGATTAAACAATTAGAGAATAACAGTTCGGTAAACACGAACAAATTAGAAACCATTTAATATCTGTAAAATGAAAACTGTAAGTAAGCAACCTAAAACCATCATCGATTATGCGTTTTGGGTACATCATAAAACATCCTCTTGGGTAGCGGGAATGATAGGCCCCATGGTATTTAATTTTGGCAGCAAAGACAAAAACTGGAATATCAGTACCGCTCAGTTGCTTCAATATCCTGATGGAAGTCTAGGTAAAACCTTGGGAGAATTTTTAAAACAGCATGAAGTAGAATTATTAGCAGGGGCAGAGTACCACGATATACATCATGTACTGTTTGATTATTCTATTTCATTTAAGGATGAAGTAGCCTTGCAATTTTTTTTACATGGCAATGGCAATAAATCCATCGCCTCCATCAGTACACGCATTGGAGCTTGGTGTCTGTTACCAACCGAATGGAAATACTTAAAAGCAGCATACGAAAGAGGGAAAAGATGTAAAGACATTTCAGTCATCAATTTTAAATCCATGTTGCATCAAGATTTGAATACAGTGAAAGCGTCTTTGTTTCATTAAAATTATATAAAAAACCTCTGCGAAAATACTCCGCGTCTTTGCGGTTAAACATTAAAAACAAAAACCATGAAAAAAAATGATTATTTATTGCTAGTAGCCACAGGTGCTTATAGCTTTTTATTTTACCAACAAAACGCAGGAATCAATTTCTTGTTATTCAATATTGTGTTGCTGGTGGTGTTAATTCTCAAGAATGTGAATTTACTAAAAAACAAAAAATGGATTTGGAGTGCACTGATGTGTTTGATAAGTGCGGTTGCTATTTTTGTGCATTCGAGTGCATTGAGCATTATAGCAAACGTTGCCAGTTTATTGCTATTGTCGGCAGTATCGTTTAATGTAGCAACCTCTAGTTTATTTTCGTTTGCGTTTAGTTGTTATTCGGTAGCATCGTGTGTGGTGTATATTGCCATTGATTCTATTAAGCGATTGCAACCAAAAACAGATGCGCCTGGTAATAAAAAAAATCACAAAGCTATTGCAACGGCAGGGGTTTTATTGTTGAGCATTTTGTTTTTCAATATGTACAAAAGTTCCAATCCTTTGTTCGCCGAAAACACCAAGTGGATTAATTTTGATTTCATTAGTTTCAACTGGATTTGTTTTACAATCAGTGGCTTTTTATTGGCTTATGCGTTTTTCTATCACCGAACCATTGCACCCATTGAAGCCTGGGAAAACAAGTTGCCTTTAGCAAATGCAGAAGCTATCCAAGACGAACAAAATCAAAAACGTTTTGAAACGGAGCGTTACGCAGGATTGTTATTATTTGTATTATTAAATGTGATGTTGGTAGTTTTAAATATCGGGGATATTCAAACCTTATATTTTAACGGAGGCTTGCCAAAAAATGTGACGCATTCTGATTTTGTACACAGTGGAGTAGGGATTATCATTTTGTCGATTATCATTGCCACGAGTTTAATGATGTATTTATTTAGAAGTGAATTTACATCTACCAAAAATAATAAAGCCTTAATGGCATTTGCCTATTTGTGGATTATTCAAAACGTATTAATGTTATCCTCAACCGCCTTTAGAAATCAAATTTACATTCACGATTTTAATTTCACTTACAAGCGTATTGGTGTGTATGTGTGGTTGGTTTTAGCGGCGTTTGGTTTATGTGTGTTGTTTTATAAAATTTACAAAAAACAATCTAACTGGTGTTTAATTAGAACTAATGTGGCGCTTTGGTTTTCGGTATTGGTTGTATCAAGTACATTTAATTGGGATAAACTGATTACCAATTACAATATTCAAAACAAACCTTTAGCGCAGGTTGACTTTTATTATTTGTTCTCTTTATCAGATGCCAATTTACCTGAGTTGTTGGCCGTGACCAAACGAAAGGATTTTAATTTAGCAGATTCAAGATTAAAGAATTACACAGGTGATTTGGAGAGTAGATATCATACGGAAACATTTGTGCAGCAGTTAAGAGATAAAGTGTATCACTTCGTTTCAGATTATAATAATGATTGGAGAAGCTTTGATTTAAGAGACCAAGAAATTATAGAAAGTATTTATTTAAAAAACTAATATCATGGATGAGTATTCAACAAACAGCAACGATGATTTATTCTTCTCGTTAATTGTAGGATTGTTTTTATTAGAAATAGCTGCAGGAGCTATTCAAGTATTAGGTGCTTTGATAAGAACGATCATTTGCATCAATAATAAACA
This sequence comes from Bacteroidota bacterium, assembly GCA_005800865.1. Lineage (GTDB taxonomy): Bacteria > Bacteroidota > Bacteroidia > B-17B0 > Aurantibacillaceae > UBA4416. The sequence goes on from SYEI01000252.1 coordinate 4,234, forward strand.
AGCGATAGGTAAATTAAAAATCTATTGGATAATGGTAGGCATTTATTTTCTGATTACTATTAGTATATATATTACTCAACATTTTGTTTTAGATGTAACTACATATGAGGCTTTATCCAATACTAATGATGACTTTGATAAGTTTCAGTGGTCGAGATATTTAATGGTTGCTCAAGTCGTTTGGGTATTCGCAGCATGGGGCATCGCCATTTGGTACTGCATCAAGATTGTTTTTGTAAAACTTAAAAACACAATAGAAATCAATCATTCTTTAACTCAAAAATTATAAAATCATGAAATTATC
>SYEI01000253.1 GCA_005800865.1 Bacteroidota bacterium
CAATTGCAAAAGCGTTAGTAGAAATCAACCCAGAATTGAAAAAAGACTTACGTGCAGAAGGTTTAGTTACACGTGATCCACGTATGGTTGAACGTAAGAAATTCGGTCAGAAAAAAGCTCGTGCTCGTTTCCAATTCAGCAAACGTTAATATTTATTTACAATACATTTATACAGACATGTCAAATACATTCAACGAATTATTAGAATCAGGTGCTCATTTTGGTCACTTAAAAAGAAAATGGAATCCAGCAATGGCTCCTTATATTTATGCTGAGAAAAACGGTATTCATATTATTGATTTAAACAAAACAGTAGCTAAAATTGATGAAGCTGCTGCAGCGTTAAAACAAATTGCACGTTCAGGTAAAAAAATATTATTTGTAGCTACTAAAAAACAAGCTAAAGATATCGTTGCTGAAAAAGTAAAAGCAGTTGGTATGCCATATGTAACTGAGCGTTGGCCAGGTGGTATGTTAACTAACTTTGCAACTATCCGTAAAGCAGTTCGTAAGATGTCTCAAATTGATAAAATGGCTACTGACGGAACGTTTGATAATATTTCTAAAAAAGAAAAATTACAAATTTCTCGTGAGCGTGCTAAATTAGAAATTAACTTAGGTTCAGTTGCTGATTTAACTCGTTTACCTTCAGCTTTATTTATTGTTGATATCACTAAAGAGCATATCGCAGTAGCAGAAGCAAAACGTTTAAACATCCCAACTTTTGCAATTGTTGATACAAACTCAAACCCTAATTTTGTTGATTACGCTATTCCAGCTAACGACGATGCTTCAACTTCTGTTGCTTACATCGTAGAGTTAATGTGTAAAGCAATTAACGAAGGTTTAGGCGATCGTAAAATGGATAAAGAAGCTATTGCAGCTGACGAGAAAGAAGGAAAAAATTCTAAAGAAGAAGCAGAAGAATTGGCAGCAGGCTTAAATTTAAAAGGTGCTAAATCTGATGATGAAGATGGCGCTCGTAAACCAGCAGGTCGTAAAAGAACAACAGCGAAAAAATAATTTTTCACTACTATAATTTAACGGCCGTTCCTCCAAAGGGAAGGCCGTTTTTTTTAAATTAAAATAATAAAACATAAATAATTAAGACAATGGCAATTACAGCACAAGAAGTAAACAAATTACGCCAACAAACCGGAGCAGGTATGATGGATTGTAAAAAAGCATTAGAAGAAAATAATGGTGATTTTGAACAAGCAATTGATTATCTACGTAAAAAAGGTGCTAAAGTAGCAGCTAACCGTGGAGACAGAGATTCTAAAGAAGGAGTTGTTTTAGCTAAAACATCTGCTGACAACAAAAGAGGTATTTTAATTTGGGTTAACTGCGAAACTGATTTCGTAGCTATTAACGCTGATTTTATTGCTTTTGCTGATTCTATCGCTACTATCGCTTTAGAGAAAAATGCAAAAACAAAAGAAGAGATTTTAACTTTACCATATAACGGCGACATTACTGTTGGCGATAAATTTATGGAGCAAGTTGGTAAAATTGGTGAGAAAATTGAAATTGGATATTTTGAAACTATCACAGCTGAAAAAGTATCTGCTTATATTCACCCAGGAAACCGTGTATCTGTAATTGTTGGATTTAACAAAGAAGTTGCTGATGAAGTTGGACGTAACGTAGCGATGCAAGCAGCTGCTATGGCTCCAGTAGCTTTAGATAAAGAAGGTGTAACTCAAGATATGTTAGACAGAGAATTAGAAATTGCTCGTGAAGTAATTCGTGCAGAAGGTAAACCAGAAGATATGGTTGAAAAAATTGCTCAAGGTAAAATTGCTAAATTCTACAAAGAGTCTACTTTATTAAACCAAGAATATATTAAAGATAACAAAATGAACGTATTACAATACTTACAAAGTATTGATAAAGGTTTAACTGCAACAGCTTTCAAACGCTACGCATTATCTTAATTTTATTAAAATCCCGATTTTTTAATCGGGATTTTTTTTGTTCTTTTTTTTAACGTCATTGCGAGTGAAACGAAGCAATCTCAAATATGATGTATGATACTTATTGCTTCAAAACTAAACACCAACACCCTCTGCGCTCTTTGCAATTGCTTTGCGCTCTTTGCGGTTAGAAACTTCACATATGAAATACAAACGCATACTTTTAAAATTATCAGGCGAAGCCTTAATGGGTAACAAAGGATTTGGTATTGATCAAGTTCGTTTAATGGAATACGCCAAAGAAATAAAATTAGCCTACGATTCGGGTTGCGAAGTTGCCATTGTGATTGGCGGCGGAAACATTTTTAGAGGCATCCAAGCTGAACAAGGTGGTATGGATCGTGTTCACGGCGATTACATGGGCATGTTAGCCACTGTAATTAATTCTATGGCTATTCAAGCAGCTTTAGAAGGTTTAGGTGTGCAAACGCGTTTACAAAGCGCCATTAAAATGGAACAAATTTGCGAGCCATTTATTCGCCGTAAAGCTGTTCGTCATTTAGAAAAAGGACGTGTGGTTATTTTTGGGGCAGGTTCTGGAAACCCCTATTTTACAACTGATTCGGCAGCAGCCTTAAGAGCTATTGAAATTGAAGCGCAAGTTATTTTAAAAGGTACACGTGTGGATGGTATTTACACAGCTGATCCTGAAAAAGACCCAACTGCTACTAAATATGAAAAAATTAGTTTTGAAGAAGTATATAGCAAAGGATTAGAAGTAATGGATTTAACGGCCTTTACTTTGTG
>SYEI01000254.1 GCA_005800865.1 Bacteroidota bacterium
TTTTACCAATTTTAGTTGTATCACTAATGGGTTTTAAAGAATATTCTTTTGGTTGAAAGTGCAGCATTAATTGATTGAATGCTGTAAAAGGTTCATCGTGTAAAATGAGTGCTTTACCTTCTGGACAATCTACTTCTTTATTAATAATAATGGTAGTTGCTGCAGATTGTAGGGCTTTATTATAATATTTTGGATGATCTACAAAAACCACGTCTCCATTAGTAACGCGATGTATTTCATTAAATCCAGTAATGAGATGGGCGTCGTTACCAATATATTTAGCACTAATAATTGCAGCAATATCTTTTAATGAAGTTGGGTTAATTTGCATGACTCATTTTTTGTTTCAGTTTTAAATATAAGTAAAGAATTGTGAAAATAAAACGCATAATAGTTTATTTTTGTGAAACACTAATGTCCTTTATTTGTTGCCTTGTTATTATTAAGATTTATTTGAAAACATTTATATTTATACTGCTTATATTTTTTTCTTCGACTTTTAATGCTCAAAATAGTAAAAGCATTACTATTTGCAAATCTGTTGAACCTACAATTATAGATGGCGAACTCAATGAATCGCATTGGCAAGTTTGTGAGCCTGCGGGCAATTTTTGGCAAAATTTTCCATATGACACCTGTTTATCAAAATCAAAAACTACAGCGTATGTAACTTATAATGATAAATCAATTTATGTTGCAGCTATATGTTATGATTCGTTGCCAGGAAATTATGTAGTACAATCTTTAAAACGCGATTTTTTATATCCTGTTAGTGATTGTTTTGTATTTACTCTTGATCCATTCTTAGATAAGCAGAATGGTTTTAGTTTTGGGGTGAATCCTTATGGCGCACAGCGCGAAGGTTTAGTAGCTGGAGGAGGTGGACAAGGCCCAAATGTAAGTTGGGATAATAAATGGTTTAGTGCAGTAAAGCGAAAACAAAATTGTTGGATAGTTGAAATGGAAATCCCTTTTAAAACCATTCGTTATAAGAATGATATTAGCAACTGGGGAATTAATTTTTCGAGGAATGATTTGAAACAAAATGAAAATTCATCTTGGGCTAAAGTTCCTCGACAGTTTAATGTTTCATCCTTAGCTTTTGTTGGAACTTTAAATTGGGATACGTTGCCAAAAAAAGCAGGAAGAAACATTGCTATTATACCATATGGTATAGCTAAAGTAAATAAGGACTTTGTTTCAAAAACACCAGTGTCTTATGAATTTAATGGAGGTGTAGATGCTAAAATCGCTTTATCCTCTTCATTAAATTTAGATTTCACATTTAATCCAGATTTTTCTCAAGTTGAAGTCGATAGACAAATTACTAACTTAACTAGATTCAGTTTGTTTTTTCCAGAACAACGTCAGTTTTTTATTGAGAATAGTGATTTGTTTGCCAACTTTGGTTTCAGACAAATTCGTCCATTTTTCTCACGGAGAATTGGCTATAATAATGGTAGTGCCGTTCCAATTATTGCAGGACTTAGGTTAAGTGGTAAGCCAAATAAGAACTGGCGTATTGGAGTAATGGATATTCAAACGGCTAAAACAAAAATTAATGAAGTTGATGTTTTTGCTCAAAATTATTTTGTAGCTGCATTGCAACGTAATGTATTTAAACGTTCAAATGTTTCTTTCATATTTGTAAATAGACAACAATATGATTCGGTAGGTTTTACAGGAATTAATTTTAATAGAGTAGTAGGCGCAGATTATAATTTAATAAGTGATAATAATAAATGGATGGGCAAAGCTTTTTTTCATCATTCTTTATCCAATTCAAAAAACAATGATGCATATACGCATGCCACCTGGTTATCGTATAATACACAAAAAATAAATATACAATGGAACCACGAATACGTTAATAAAAACTATAATGCCGAAACCGGTTTTACACCTCGTATTTTTCAATTGGATTACTCAAAAAATATAACCATTAGAAATACATATTGGCGTTTAGAGCCCAGCGTTAATTATTTTTTCTATCCAAAAAAATCTGTTATCAATAAAATGGGTCCTCGATGGTATATGGATTATTATGCGAATGATAAATTTTTAACAACAGATATGTTGAACCAATTTGGCTGGGATTTTAATGCTACGAATACTTCTGGGTTATCAATTGATTATCACAATTATTACACAAGATTAATTTATCCGACAGATGTTACCTTTACTGGTAATCTTGCATTACCTATTGCAGAGTACCGGTATCAAGATTTTGGAATTAAGATAAAAACGAATCAACGCAAAATATTAAATGCATTGGCAGGAGTAACTTATGGAAGTTATTTTACAGGCACAAAGTTGTCTTATAATGCAGATATCGTTTTTAGAAAACAGCCGTATGCTATTATTACTGCTAGCTATACACATGATGAAATTATTTTACCTCATCTATCTAAAAAAGTATATTTAGATTTAATTGGACCAAAGATTGAATTATCTTTCACGAAAAGCATTTTCTTTACAACTTTTATCCAGTATAATAGTCAAATTAAAAACGTGAATATCAATGCACGTTTTCAATGGAGATTTAAACCAATGAGTGATTTGTTTATAGTTTATTCTGATAATTATTATTCTGAAAACTTTGGAGAAAAGACCAGAGGTGTTGTATTGAAGTTTGTTTATTGGTTAAATCTTTAGCCAATTAGTTTACTCTTATTTTTTGTCCAATTTTAAGATAGTAGCGTTTATCGGTATTATTTAAAACGCATAATTCTTTCATAGATAAACCATAGCGTTTTGCAACTTCATACCACGTGTCCCCACGCTCAATAGTATGTAAAGTGGCATTGCTTGGGTAAGCGCAAATACCGTAACGAGATTTTTTTATAACGATAGAGTCGTTAAAGGTTTTGTTTTCGATAAAAGAAATAATGGAAGAAGGATTTAGGGCTTGCCCTTTAAAACGCACTTCAAAATGTAAATGTGGGCCACTGCTTCTACCTGTGCTTCCGCCTAAGCCTATAAGTTGTCCAGCTAAAACTACCTGACCTGGTTTTACTTTTATTTTTGATAAGTGAGCATACACAGTTTCCAAGCCATTATAATGTCTTATAATTACCACATTACCATAAGCACCTTTTACATGAGCTATACGAACCATGCCATCAAAAGCAGCAACTACAGCATCTCCTTTATGTAAATTAATGTCAATACCTTTATGCATTCTGCCATCTCTCCATCCAAATTTGGAGTTAACTTGCCCTTCACGTGGATGCGCATAATTTCCTAAAGAGTCGCTTTCTATTTTTATAATTTGTGATTCCGGGAATTCTGTTTCAGGGGTAATGTGAAAAACAGCACTTTCGTCAAAATCATCATAAAAGTTGGTAGCAGGTACATTATTGTATTTAACGATCGTTAAATTGGTTTCTTTTGAACTTAAAATACTATTGTAATAGCTAATGAGTTCTATTTCTCTTTCATCAATTGTTTGTAAGTCTAGCAACGAATCCACTAGTTCAATCACCTGAAGTTTGGTAATTGTGATGTTGTTATTGGACGCAGTTATTTTAAGACGCGTTGTGTCTTTAGCGGGCTCTCCATCTGCTAAAATGAATTTAGGCAAAAGAAGGCCAATGAATAGAATATGAACAATAAACTTCAAATTGTTAATAAGTTGTACGAAAATAGTAAAATTATATTAAAAACAAATTTTTTGAGAAAAAATACAGAAAGCCCTTATTTTCCTTGAACACCCTAAAATAATCGACTAAATAGTTTGTACTAACAAAAATTATGTGCTAATTTGTTTAATACAATACATTATAATGACTGCAAACGCTGATATTAAAATCGAAAAAACCGCTCACAGTAGGGTAAGCGAGAATGACGTGAACAATGTTCCTTTTGGAAAATGTTTTTCGGATCACATGTTTATTGCCGAATATGCTGATGGTAAATGGGGAAAAGCATCTATTATGCCTTATCAAGATATGCCAATGAGTTATGCTATGTCGGCATTACACTACGGACAAGCTATTTTTGAAGGAATGAAAGCTTATAAATCTGAATCAGGTGAAGTAAGTATTTTTAGACCTATCGATAATTTTAATCGTATGAATAAGTCTGCTATCCGTATGGCAATGCCTGAGGTACCAGAGGAAATTTTTATGGGTGGATTATTAGAATTATTAAAATTAGATGCTGCTTGGGTTCCAACGTCTGAAACGGGTTCATTATATATTCGTCCGTTTTTAATTGCTACAGATGAAGCAATTGGCGTTAAACCAAGCGATACCTATAAATTTGTGATTATTACTTGCCCAGCAGGTAAATATTATAGCGAGCCAATTAAGGTGTTAATTGAAACTAATTATATCCGTGCGGTGCAAGGTGGAGTAGGTTTCGTAAAAGCAGCCGGAAATTATGGCCGTAGTTTATATCCTACTAAATTAGCTCAACAAAAAGGTTACCAACAAGTTATCTGGACTGATGGGGCAACTCATTCTTTCTTAGAAGAATCTGGAACCATGAACTTAATGTTTGTGATTGGTGATAAAGTTGTAACGCCTGCATTAAGCGATACGATTTTAGATGGTATTACACGTCGCAGTGTTTTAGCGTTAGCTAGAGATTGGGGAATGAACGTAGAAGAACGTAAAATTTCTATTCAAGAGATAGTAGACGCTTATGCTAAAGGTGAAATTAAAGAAGCTTTTGGTGTTGGAACTGCTGCTACTATTGCTCAAATAATGGGTATTGGTTACCAAGAAAATTATATGGAATTACCTGCAGTAGCAGATCGCAAATTCTCTAACAAAGTTGATGAAACCTTAAGAGGTATTCGTAAAGGGAAAATTGAAGATAAAATGGGTTGGATGTTTAAAGTGATTTAACATGCTCCTTGTGATTTTAAGAGGCTGTCGTTAAGATAGCCTCTTTTATTTTGTAGCAAAGAAGCAATCGGAATAACACAAAATAATTGTTCAAAACATTTTTTTTATTCCCAATGCAAAACTTTAAATTTGTTGCTCTTGTATTAAAAATTAAACTAATTAAAAACTAACATAAACAAAAAACATGGGATATCTTTTCACCTCAGAATCAGTATCAGAAGGCCATCCAGATAAGGTTGCCGATCAAATTTCAGACGCTTTAATCGATAACTTTTTAGCTTTCGATCCACAAAGTAAAGTAGCTTGCGAAACTTTAGTAACTACAGGACAAGTGATTTTAGCTGGTGAGGTTAAATCAAAAGCATATTTAGATGTTCAAGAAATTGCTCGTGAAGTAATTCGTAAAATTGGATATACTAAATCTGAGTATATGTTTGAAGCAAACTCTTGTGGTATTTTATCTGCTATTCATGAGCAATCTGCTGATATTAACCAAGGTGTTGATAGAAAGAAAA
>SYEI01000255.1 GCA_005800865.1 Bacteroidota bacterium
AGAATTTTGGGTATCAGAATTAGGGAAACTAAGCCTCGTAACTATATTCCCAAGCTGATTTATAAAAATTATTTTTCTCGCAATACTCTATAAAAGATTTATAAAAAGGATGATTTCCAATAGTGGCTGTATCCATAATAACCACTAATTTCTTTTTAGCACGTGTTAATGCTACATTCATTCTTCGGATATCTGATAAAAATCCAATTTCTGAATTAAGATTACTTCGCACTAAAGAGATATAAATTACATCTCGTTCTTCTCCCTGAAATCCATCAATCGTCTTTACATCTAATTCATTTACTTGATAAGCAGAATAATCAAAATCAACTAACTTTTCTTTTAATAGTTCAATCTGTTCTTTATAAGGCGAAATAATTCCGATATCTATTTTCTGTGTTTCTCCAGCAAAATTATATTGTTGCAATAGTAAATCTAAATGTTTAAACAATAAATCAGCTTCGCCTTTGTTAGATAAGCTTAAGGTTTCTGGATTTTGTAATTCATCAAAACTACAGCCTGCTGTATCAATTAATTCTATTGGCACATGAAGAATGTCGATATCTTCATTTAAAGAAAGCAGAGTATCCTTTACCGTTGAATCAGCTTCTAATTCATTATTATAAAAATAAGCATTACTAAATGCCATAATATGCTGGTGCATGCGATACTGCCTTGTTAGCAAACTCGAAATGGTATCGTGCTTAATGCAACTATCCAGCATGGTTTTATCTAAGCCTTCTTGCTTAGCTTTCACACTCTTTACAACTGGCGGTAACTGAAAATGGTCACCACTAAAAATCACTCTCTTACATTTTAACAAAGGAATCCACGAAATAGCTTCTAAGGCTTGAGATGCTTCGTCAAAAAACAACGTCTCAAATTTTTTCTTAACTAAAGCTTTGTTGGTGGATGTAACCGGCGTGCAACAAATAACCTGTGCATTATCAAATAAAGAGTCAACAATATAATCTTCTAACAATCGAGATTCTTTAATACAATTTCTAGCTTCCGAATAAAATAAAGCACGTTGTTTCGCATCTTCTTTCCCAAACGTACGTTTAAACTTAGAAGCCATTTTAAAATACTCTTCGGCAGTTTTACGAAGGCTCTTTATGTCTTTATAATTGATATGAGTTTGTATTTGCCCGTCAATTGTAGTCTTCAGTAAATCTTCGGATACTCTTGCTGGGTAACCAACACGTAATACGTTTACCCCCTGCTCTATCAATTTTTCAGTTAATAAATCTACAGCTGTATTAGTTGGTGCACAAACTAGTACTTGCTTTTCGGTTTGTAATACCAATCGAATGGCTTGAACAATAGTAGTTGTTTTACCTGTGCCAGGAGGGCCATGAACAACTGCTATATCGTTAGCTGATAAAATATGTCGTACTGCTTTATTTTGTGAAATATTTAATTGAGGAACAACAATCCTATCGTCTATTTTTTCAAAAGTGGGCACTTCATTCCCTTCAATAATTTCTCTTAGCTCTGCTACTCTATTATTTCTGGCACCAATTACTTCATCTAATGCTTTTTGCATTTCGATGTAACTATTATCATCAAATTGGATATTAATTCCCAAACGGCCATCATAACACCAATCTGGCCATTCATCTGTATGAAGTATAATCTTCATTTTGTTTTTACCCGATTGTTTTATTGTACCTGTAATCTCTAATTGTTCATCAGGATTTTTATTTGAAAATAAACTCACATTTTTACCAGCACTAAATCGGTGCGGTGTATCTAATTGATTAGTACGTTCTACCTCTATATGCACATAATCAGCATAACCTAGTTCATCGGATAAAATTTGAATAGGAAACCAAGTAACACCGTTTTTTTTACGTTGCTCGATGCTCGCTCTTAAAAACTGTTCTTTATATTGATAGTAATCCTCTTCACGCTCAATTAATAAAAGTTCTTTTAAATGCTTTAATCTATCTATGCTATTGCTCATTATTTAGTTCGCTTTAATTCAAACGCATATATCTGCCTACCTAACTCTGCTAAAAAGGGTAAAGCAATGGTATTGTATTCATACTTACCATCATTTAAAATTTCATCTTCGTTGGTATAAATAACAGCACTTAACATAAACTCAACGTTTTCTTTTTTGTTTTGGATATAAGCACAATCTACCATAAAGCCATAAGACTGGCCAACGATATTAGTGATTTTAATATTATCATTTGTAATGGGTTTCTTGCTATCACCAAACATAAAATACTTTTTATAGCTATCGTAATAGGTTTTAGAATTGTAAGTAGGATGAGTACTTTGGCGAGGATATAGAGTTAATTGCTCTATTAAAAATTGCCTGTCATCATCTATCATATCATAACGTTGCTCTTTTGGCAAATAATCGTTAAAAATTAATCTCTGCAACATAGAGTGAATATTTTCTAAAGGAATATAATTCATGTTCGTAAAATCCTTAGGTTCTTTTACTTTTTTATTATTGGCATTGATATAAGCTTTACCAACTTTTACTTGTCCCAATGGATGTTTATAGATGCTTTGAGCTTCTTGCATTGGAACAGAAACAATCGATTTTAAATTATTATCGCAGAAAAAAACAGGATTAGTTGTCGTATTGTCAGTCCCCTTGCAGCTGCCATCAAAGCGATGAACAATTCTCATATTTTTATATCCTATTTCAGCTAATCGATTATGAATATAATCTACTCCTAAAAACTCATAAATGCGACCATAAGCTACATTATCACTCACTAAAGCCATACGTTTGATGTATTGACCAATACTTGGATAACCGCTAATTGATGTCGTATCTTTTCGCACAGAACGTTGGCAGGTATTAGCACTATCAGTAAACATAATAGTATTACTATAAACACGTATTTTTTTTGCTTTTTCCAAAGCTAAAATAGAACAAGGTAATTTTACTAAACTAGCACAATAAAAATAATTAGAAGAATCTAGTTGATATGTGTAATTTTTAAAAGACGGTTTTCCGTTTGTATCTCGTTTAATCTGCGTGTAAATAATTTGTAATCTGTATTTCTTATGTTTATCAAAAACAGTTTTCAGGATTGGCTTTTTAAGACGAATAGAATCAAAAGAAAAATCAACTTGACTGAACACACTGCTAAAAACAAATAGAAATAACAATCCGAAAAACAGTTTACCTATTGAATTATCTAACTTTTTCATAATGATTTTTCTTGCTATAAATATAGTTATTATTAAGAATAAAGGGGTTGGTCAATGAATAGAAAAACCTAGTACTGAGCATAAAATTTAATAACTTATCAAAATACTGAAATGTAAAATCAATACTATTGTCCTATAAAATGGAAAGTGAAAATCAAATCATAATTGAATTAACAGACACTAGTTTTAATGAATTATTACCAGGTTACTTAAAATTCGCCGCTCGATTATATTTCACGCCAATTGAAGTTGCCAAACAAGCTGCGGAATGGCTGACAGAAAATAATGAAAAACGTATTTTAGATATTGGTTCAGGTGTTGGCAAATTTTGCATAGCTGCAGCAAGTCATGTAGATGCTCATTTTTATGGCGTAGAATACCGTAAAAGTTTAGTTCAAGTAGGCAAACACATTGCCAAACATTACCAATTAAATAATGTGACTCTATTAAATGCAAATATCTTGGATATTAATTTTTCGGATTACGATGGCTTTTACATCTTTAATCCTTTTTATGAGAATTTAGAAAAAACGAAACGTTTAAATGATGAAGTAAAGTTGAAAGCTGAATTATATCAGGTATTCTTAAAATATACAGATGATCAGTTAGACAAAGCCAAAGTAGGAACTAAATTAGTTACCTATCATGGCAACAACTTTGAAGTGCCTAATTCCTACACGAAAATAAAAGATGCTTTTAACGGCGATTTAAAACTTTGGGTAAAGCAAGAGCCGCACACTTACTAACGTGTGATAAATTAAAAAAAGTAACTGCTAGAATTCAGAATAACAAAAACAAATGCTACTGTAATATTTAATGTTGCTTAGTTGCAATCATAAAATTACTGTTCTTGTCTTTAAAGTTATATCCAATCCCAAATCCAATAGGTTTAGCTCCTTGTTTTTTATACAAAGAATCTAAATCTTTTTGATAGAACTCTGCAAACATAGGAATCGGCTTTAAATACTGACCAAAGAACGAATAATTCCATTTACTGTTATCATCTAAAAAATAATGAAATGCTATACCGCTATCATCTTGTATCACATGTTCGCTTTGATTTAAAATAACTTTACGCACTAACGAAAAATAATCTTTGTGCATTAGGTAAGATGCTCCTTTCAAATAAGTGTTAACCGTTCCCATTGCTTTTAAATATGCCATAAATCCTTTGTTAGATTTCAAACCACCATCAGCCGCATTTAAAGAAAAATAATACAAAGTTTTAGGTTTATTATTTACGTCGTTAAACTGAATTTCAACGCCTCGTGTATTTGTTTTTAATTTCTTTAACGCGTCAAATGAATTTACAAATACAATAGTTCCAGAACTATCCACCGTTACAGGTTTTGCAGAACAAAACTGACTACCAGTACGTTTTAAAAACAAAAATAATAAGTGCAACGTTCCATCAACCTCTTCATTCTTTAAATCATTTTTCATGCTTTGAGTTCTAAAGAAACTAAATTTCAAAATCGCATTCAACGACACATTTACTTTTTGAAAATAAGATTCTAATGAATCTGTTTCTTCTTTTTTAAACTTTGTCAAGCTTCCTACTGGCTCCAACCCAATCATCACGTACTTATCTGCTTCCGGAAAAAATGTTTGAGCATGTAAAATATCTGGTCCAGAAAAAGGGTAAAACAAAGTTGTTTGGGGTTTTACCACTTTAGAAATTTCATTTTCTTTAAATGTTCTCAAATTTGTTAAGCGTGTTGAATCATATGTTTTCCAACGCTTATCAAAGTTTTTACTGAAAGCTTTAAAGTCAGAAGAAGACTGCACGAACTTATAAACTGAACTTGTATCAGTCATTCCCGACATAATATTGGCAATCGCATTTAAGGTGTCATTTAAAGGCAAAGTCACTTCATTTGCTTCCTTAATAGAATCCTTTAATTCTTTAACTTCCACTATAAGTGGTGTAGCCGTATCTTTTTTCAACTCTCCTGTTTGATTTTCAGCAGTTGGCGTACAACCAAATACTGTCATTAAAACAGCCGATAATACACTTATTTTCTTCAACATAATTCGTTTGCTTGTTTTTTTTCTGATACTTTTTTTCCTATAAAATAAATCAATCCTCCAATAGCTACGTTTAATAAACCTAATAAAGACTCTGTTGGTTTTTGTTTAAACACAAAATAAATAGTGAATGCATTTAATAATAAAAACAAAATAGGTGTTACAGGATAGCCCCAAGTTTTATAGCCTTCCGTATTTAAT
>SYEI01000034.1 GCA_005800865.1 Bacteroidota bacterium
CAACCTAGTTGAAGCTTTTTTTATTATTTAATTTTTAATATTCCTTGAGTTCTTAATTCAGATAAATAACATCTCTTTCCTTTGTAAATACCTACAATAAAAGCATCAGCAACAATCAATTCTCTTACTTCTTTTATTTTAGCCGTTGCTTCATTATACGTTTTAAACTCCTCTTTTAAAGTAAAACGATCAATACCATCAATGGTCTCCTTCTCTACTCCACCCAATTTTCGAGCTTTACGACGTCTTATTTTTTCGTTTAAAAAACCAGCAGATACTTGAATTTTATAAACTAATCCATCTATTTTTTCGTTACCAGTATGATATAACGCTTTGTCTGCAGAAGCTACTGGCTCTGTTTTAACCGCTTCCTTCGAACTAAAATTAATATCTTGTAATGCTAACAAATATGCTGTTGCATTTTTAGCTTCAATTAATTTTGTCTGCACTGGGAGATCATTTACTTTCCAAGTGATTTTATAATCTTCACCTACAGGTAAAGTCGTACGATAAAATCCTGTTTTTGCATTTGACTTCGTTACTCTGTTGAATACTGTATTACTGGCAGGTACTTCTATCGTAATATCTGCTAATACTGGCATTGAATCTAAGGTAACTTTACCTTTTACAACTGCAACAATAGGCATCACACCTGTTATTCCAGGCTCTACTTTATAAATATCAAAATCACCAAAACCATCTGCTTTTCCTAATCCATAATATCCATTTTCTCCACTAGGAGATAACACGTAGTGAATTTCATCCCCTGGCGTATTAATTGGATTGCCCATATTTTCTACTGGTGACCAAGTTGAATCTTTTGTATTAAAATAAGTCTTAAAAATATCGAAGCCTCCCATACTATTATGCCCCTGAGAGCAAAATAATAATAGTCGTCCGTCATAATGAATAAAAGGAGCGTCTTCATCTAAGGCAGTATTTATTTTATCCCCCAAATTAATTGCTTTACCCCATGTACCATTATCTAATAAAGAAGATTTATAGATGTCTTTTCCTCCAAATCCTCCTGGTCTTGAGCTTGAGAAAAATAATGTCTTGCCGTCTGGAGACAAGGAGCTATTATTTTCCCAATATTGACTATTGACATCTCCTAATAGTTTTGCAGGTACACTCCATTCATCATTTTCTAATTTACTCATGTAAATATCTCCATCGTCTTGCTGACTATCTATATTAATAAATAGTTTTCGTCCACCATTAGATAAAAACAAAACAGCTTCATTGTTATTCGAATTCAAATTTTTAACTTCCTGAGGCGTTTGCCATACCCCATCAACTTTAGTACTTGTGTATACATCTTCATAATACACTCCATTTTTATTTGGCTGATTAAAAGCATTCTGCAAACCACCTTTACTTTTCTCACCCTTGTAGGTAAAAATAATTGTGTTTTCATCATCCGTTAAACAAGGTGCTGACTCGGCAGCGGCTGTATTAATAACATTCCCCATGTTTTCAATACGAACTGGCACAGGCTGTGGAACTAATAATTTAGCATTATTGCAATAGGTTATTAATTGGTCACAATCTTTCAATTGTTCAGGAGTTAATTTTTTATTTTTAGACTTATAAGTTGTAATGCCAGAAATAGCATCATCAAAATTATAATTTAAGAAATTTGCTTTTGCTAAATAATAATCAATTTCTGAAGCTTTTTTATTTTTTGCATACACATCTTTTAAAAGATTTAAACAAACTTCTTGTCTACCAGGAACTAGCAACCCACATGTAGCATAAACATATTTAAGTCGCATGTCATTAGGGTGATTCTCTAATAATTTAGTGTATATTGGTAAAGCTAATTTATAATTTTTTTCAAAATAAAATAATTCAGCCTTCTCCATTTGCTTGCGCTCGTCATCGGTCCATTTCTTTTCAGCAACTGCATCCGTTTTTTTCTGACTTATTACAGTATACTGAAGAGCAAAAAAACATAAAAAAAGTAAAAGTGTTTTCATAGTTATATTTTTTTCTTACTTATTGTTATATGATATAGCTAACTAAATAATTATTTGTATTTGTTGAATACGTCTATTTTATATCTGGTTTAAAATAACCCTACTAATGTAAGAATTTATTTAATTTAACAATCCTTAAAACTGATTAGCTAGTGAAAACGAGTAATTACTCGAATTTAATCACCTAAAATTAACATTACACCTATTTTTACGTTTTTATAGGGTCAATTCTGCTCCTAAATTGTACTTTAGAGCAGTCGTTTATGTTAAAAATCTTATATATATTTTCACTTCTAATTTCTGGAAGCGTTCTATTAGGTCAATCCTATAAATTAAATGGTAAATTAATAGATGAATATAAACAACCTGCCATTGGTTCTTCTGTTTTTCTTTTAAAAACGGATTCTTCTTTTATAAAAGGAACAGCAACAGATGTAGAAGGACAATTTAATTTAGAAAACATTAATTCTGATAATTACATTCTTAAAATTCTTTCGCTTGGATATAAACCCCTTTTTAAATCCATTCAAATCAAGAATCAAGATTTAATTATTCCAACCATTACTTTAAAACAAAACTTAACTAACTTAAAAGAAGTTACCGTAGAAGCCCAACAAGCCTTAGCAACACAAAATGGCGACACAACAAGTTTTAAAGCCAATGCCTATAAAGTAAATAAAGATGCAACTGCTGAAGATTTGGTGAGTAAAATGCCGGGAGTAACTGTAGTAGATGGAAAGGTGCAAGCCCAAGGCGAAGAAGTAAAACAAGTGCTAGTTGACGGCAAACGCTTTTTTGGAGATGATGCTAGTGCGGTTTTGAAAAATTTACCTGCCGAAGTCATTGATAAAGTACAAGTGTTTGATAAAAAAAGTGATCAATCACAATTTACAGGATTTGATGACGGCAACGCCAGTAAAACCATTAACATTGTTACCAAAGCTCAATTCAAAAACGGTGTATTTGGAAAAGTTTATGGCGGTTATGGTTACGAAGATAAATTTAAAGGTGGTGGTAGCGTAAACATTTTTAAAGGTGATAGACGCATCACCGTTTTAGCACAATCAAACAACATTAACGAACAAAATTTTTCGTCAGAAGATTTAGTGGGTGTTTCCAGCAGTAGTTCAGGCGGTGGCGGCGGACGAAGAGGCGGCGGACAAGGTGGAATGGGAGGAGGAAACAACCCCAGTGAAAATTTTCAATCAAATACACAAAATGGTATTAATACAACCTCTTTATTTGGATTAAACTATGCTGATAAATGGGGAAAGAAAACGGAAGTAACGGCTAGCTACTTTTTTAACTGGACACAAAACGATTCAAAGTCTTCTTTACTTCAACAATATATTTTAGGATCAAACAATGGTCTAGTTTATAACGAAACCAATAATACCAATAGCGATAATTTTAACAACAGAGTAAATTTTAAAATCGAAACAAAAATAGATTCTATGAATTCTATTGTTCTTCAACCTAAATTATCATTTCAATCAAACAAAGGCGCTAAGGAATTATTAGGATTAAATACTAAAGAAGTTTTAACACTAAGTAATACCGAAAACAGTAGCTCAAACAATTTAAGCGGTTATAATATTTCTGTTCCAATTTTATACCGACATGCTTTTGCAAAAAGAGGAAGAACATTTAGCATTAACGCCACACCAAACATAACCAAAAACTCAGGTGAAAATTTATTATATACCTTAAATACTTATTACAGAGATACCTTATTTTATGGAGATACGATTGATCAAAAATCAAAAATATTAAAAACAGGAAACAGCATTAATGGTAATGTATCTTATACCGAACCTTTAAATAAAAACAATTTCTTATTAGTTAATTACACAGCTGTTTACACAGATAATTATTCTTCGAAAAGAACTTTTGATAAAAATTATATTGAATACAGTTATCGTGATTTAGATAGCACTCTGACGAACGTTTTTAAAAATCAATACCAATCTCAATCAGGAAGTTTAGGCTATCGTTATCAAAAAGAAAAATTTAACTTCTCTTTAAATGCAGCTTATCAATGGGCACAATTATCTAAAGAGCAAGAAATACCTACCAGCTATAAACTCAGTAAAACATTTGAGTCTATTTTACCATCCGCGCAATTACAATATAAATTTTCTCAGAAAAAGAATTTACGCTTTAACTACCGCACCAGTAATAACGCACCAAGTATCGATCAATTACAAGATGTCATCAATAACAGTAACTCTTTACAATTAAGCACTGGTAATCCTGATTTGAAACAAGATTTTCAACAAAATATTTTTTTACGATACTCAGGAGTGAATACCAACAAAGCAACTTCTTTTTTTGCACTAATAGGCGGTAACTATTCTAACAATTACATAGGTAATAGCACTTTAATTGCTAACCAAGATACAACCGTTTATAATAATATTTTTTTACAAAGAGGCTCTCAAATTATACGACCTGTAAATTTGGATGGCTATTTTTCTTTACGCTCCTTTATTAATTACACTTTTCCTATTAAAAAAATTAAGACCAATTTAAGTGTAAACGTATCCGGAAATTACAACAATGTACCTGGTATGATTAATACGAATATCAATTATGCCAAAACAGCAACGGGTGGTTTAGGCTTGGTATTTAGTAGTAACATCAGTGAGAAGTTTGATTTCACATTATCATCCAACTCTAGTTATAGTAATATTCAAAACACCTTACAAACATCTTCTAACACCAATTACTTTTCACAAGTATCCAAGTTAAAAATAACTGCTAACCCTTGGAAAGGCTTGATTTTACAAAGCGAATATAGTAATACCTATTACTCAGGATTAACAAGCGCCTTCAATCAATCCATCTCCTTATGGAATGCCGCTATCGGTTATAAATTCTTAAAAAATAAACAAGCTGAATTACGCTTAACGGTTTATGATATTTTAAATCAAAACAATAGCGTTTCGCGTACTAACACTGATAGCTATATTCAAGATTCGCAAACTAACGTTTTGAATCGTTATTATATGTTGACTTTTACCTACAATTTTAAAAAGTATTTTGCGAAGAAAGAAGATGGTGCTGCTGAGACAATGGAAGGCAGGAGAAAAAAAGATCAATAGTATTTAAATTAGATATTTTGGGCATGCCGGCGCAAAGAACAGGCGCCGTCGGGCTGACCCGCTTCAATCTTTTACTCCACTCCGTTACGTAAAAGGATTTTCGCTCGCATCCCTCACGCTGGTTTGCAGTAAAGTTTGGATTCAATCCGCCTTTTAAATTTCACGAAGAAATAGCCATGAGGCATATTCTGCAATGCAATAAAACAATAAACTCTTATTGTTAAAATCAAACATATTTTCAACGGGGATTTGCGCGACGATTTTAAGGTGCTTGAGACTGGGCTTTTCGTCCAGACGAGTTCGTAAAATAGGGAGGAAAAGTGCTTCTTAATTTTCAAGATAAATTTAAGCAGCGATGACCTTTCCTCTGCGCACCCGCAAGCTTAATTTTACACTACACATTTATCCCTTTCTTTGCATGGCAGGCAAGGAACGTAAATTCAATCATTCAAAACCCCTTTTTACTAAATAGCCATTGTTGTCCAAATTAATTATCCTACTTTAGTTGTATAAAAACAATTTTATGAAAAAAATATTATCCGTTGTTATCTTGTTAGTTTTTGGTTCATTTGCTTTTTCTCAAATCAGTTTAACTGTGAGCCAACAAAACGTTTCCTGCGCTTATGGATCCAACGGAGGATTTACCATTACCCCTGCAGGAGGAACACCGCCCTATACTTATTCTTGCAACGCGTGCGGCCCAATAACCAATATTGTAAACAATATTGGTGCTGGTAATTACACTGTTGTCGTTACAGATGCTGTATCAAACAGTACATCAACCGTTATCCCCGTTACCCAGCCTTCGGCTTTAATTGTCATGTTCCAGTTGTCACAGCCAATACTGTGTTATGGGGCCAATAACGGAATTATGGTTGCCGACGGTTCACAAGGAACGCCACCCTATAGTGTTTTATGGAGCACAATGGAAAGCAGTAATCAAATTGTTGGTTTATGGCCTGGTACGTATTCTGTGCAAGTAACGGATGCAAACGGATGTCAGGCAACCTATTCAACCTCACTTACCGAACCGCTTCCCTTCAATGCAAGTCACACCTTTACAAATGTAACATGCGGTGGCAACTGCGACGGAGCTCTTAATATGACAGGTAATGGCGGCAATCCACCTTACTTTTACCAGACCAGTTTATTTGGTACAGGTGCTTATCAGCCTGGCTTATGCGCAGGTCCGTTAACCTACACGGTATGGGATTCTAATTCGTGTGCCGTAACACAAAGTGTCACCATTTCTCAACCACAACCACTTAGCGCCTCTGTATCATCTACCAATGCTAATTGCGGACAAGCTAATGGTTCGGTTTGTGCAAATATAACTGGAGGATCCGGTGGACCTTATACATATATATGGAGTAATGGATCCACAACTCTATGTAATAATAATCTACCTGCAGGCGCGTACAGTTTTACGGTGATTGACGGAAATGGGTGCACGGCATCAGCCACTGGTCTGATTAATAATATCGGCGGTCCAATGGTTTCGATTGCCAGCCAGACAAATGCAACTTGTTTCGGACTTTGCAACGGATCAGCTTTGGCATCTGCTATAGCCGGAACAGCACCATATATATATGCTTGGGATAACGGGCAAGTTATACCTACTGCAACAAACCTGTGTACAGGCATATACAATGTATCTGTAACAGACGCTGCAGGTTGTATAGCCACAGCTTCTGTAACCATCGGCCAATCAGCTCCAGTATCAATGTCGATTTCCGCAACAACATCCACATGTGGTGCGTGCAACGCAACTGCCAGTTCCTCTATAATTAATGGTACACCACCCTATAGTTATAACTGGCAATTTAATTATGGTGCTACCTATACCACACAATCTGTATCTAACTTATGTGTAGGATTCGCTTCTGTTACCGCGAATGACGCTAATGGTTGTTCAGTTATGCAGATGATAAGTATTAATGCCTCTTCCATTAACACGATGTCAAATGTCAGCATCACAAACACGGTAACAGATGAAAGCTGCTATTTGAGTAGTGATGGCGCTATAGCACTTACAATTACCGGAACCAACACTGGTCCTTTTACTTATGTATGGAGTAACGGTGCAACCACACAAGACATTGCTAATGTTATTTCAGGAAGTTATTCGGTTACCATAACCGACGCAAACATGGACTGCTACCATGTCTCAAATTTGGTGAATACTATTGGGCTTAATTGTGGAACTATTTCCGGGAATGTATTTATCGATTCAAACAATGACTGCACAAAAAATACTGGTGACAATGATCTGCAAAATGTTACAATTCACGTCAGCCCAGGAAACAGATTAGGCTACACTAACGCTATGGGTGATTACGCTATTAATAATTTACCCTATGGGTCATATACCGTTACTGCAACGGGAAATAATGCGACACTCACCCAAACATGTACTACTGTGATTACTCCATCTGTTAATTCATCAAATCCCGTTTCATCCAATAATCAGTTTGTATTTAACTCAATGTTTCCTTCCCAGCCCGACCTTTATGTTAGCGCTTATAGTAATGGCGTCGTTCCCGGATTTACTTCCATTGTAAATTATTATCTAGGTAATTACTCTAGTTTTGGAACATCTGGCGTATATAAAGCTATATTACCAGCAAGCTTTTTAGCCAACATAAACTATGCGCCAGCTGGTTACTCCATCAGTGGCGATACCATTATGTGGAATTTTAATATTGCGGGGAATTATCAGGTCCAATCTTTTATAGTCAATTTTACCGTGCCTGTTTCTACACCTTTGGGAAGTACTTTTTCTACCTGTATATGGGCTCAGCCAACACTCATTGATCTGAATTACGTTAACAATGCAACCTGCTACCAACGTATAGTAACAGGTTCATACGACCCTAACGATAAAACAGTAAGTCCGGTTGGTGTTGGACCTAACGGCGATATTGCCGCTTCTGAAACAGATTTAACGTATTTAATTCGTTTTCAAAATACAGGCAATGGTCCCGCGGTAAATATTATGGTTAAAGATACCTTATCTCCTAATGTTGATGTGAATACATTTGAAATGCTAAGTGCAAGTCATAATTATATGATTGATGCATTGCCAGGAAATGTGTTACGTTGGAAATTTAATAATATTATGTTAGCGGATAGCGGCAGTAATGAACCTGCTAGTCACGGTTATATTCAATATCGCATAAAACGTACTAACAACAATACACCAGGAACACAAATAAAAAACACCGCATATATTTATTTTGATTTCAATGAGCCTGTTGTAACTAATACGGCTATTAATACCATTGAAACAATCACAGGAATTAAATCTTCTTTTAATGCTAACGACGAATGGAATGTATTTCCAAATCCAAGTACAGGAGCTTTATACATAGTTAACTCTTCATCTGTAAAAGAAGAAAGTCAAATTCAAGTGATTAATTCTATTGGCCAAACGGTGTTAGAAGAAACCATTACTAGCAATTACAAAAACATAGATTTAAGTAAATTAAATAATGGTGTTTATTTTGTGAAGATTGTTTCGGATAAACAAAGTGTGATTAAGAGAGTTGTGTTGAGTAGGTAATCAGGTTACTCAATCAAAAGACCCTTTCAATAAATAGCTGTAATTATTATTAGTAAATGTTTTAAATTCGAAGTATTAACATACTCCTTATGAAAAAACATTTACTTTCTTTATTATTTATTGCAACATCTTTTTTTGCATTTTCTCAAATAACAATTACTTCAACCGTAACTAATGTGAGCTGCTTTGGCGGCAGTAATGGTAGTGCAACCATAACCGCATCAGGAGGGACTGGCGCCTATACTTATACTTGGCTTCCAACTGGCACTGCCTCTCCTAATGTATTAACAAATGTTGCGGCTGGACAATATACAGTTATTGTAGAAGATGCAGTAGCTAATACAAATTCATTGGTAATAAATATCGGGCAACCCACACAGTTGACTGTTATTGCAGTAGCACAAAGTAGTGCAGCTTGCTGGTGCAACGGTAGTGCTTCTGTAACAGTTACTGGAGGCAATCCTCCATATGCATATAATTGGAATGTACCCTTCGGTGGTAATATGCCTCAAGTGACCAATTTATGTCCAGGTATAACACAAGTAAACATTACTGATGCAAATGGTTGCGTGGCCACAACATCAGTTGGAACAAATGCTCCGCCACCAATTAATATAACGTCAACAGTTACTAATGCTTCATGTCAAAATAGTTGCAACGGCTCGGCAAGTGTAAGTGTAACCGGCGGTAGCGGCGGCAATACCTATCAGTGGATAGGACCCGGAATCTCTTCAGGCTCAACGACCTCTAATCCTATGGGTATGTGCCCAGGTACCTACTCTGTAATTGTAACGGACGCAATGGGATGTCAGGCAGCTGCTGTAATGAATTTAAGTATAATTATCGGCACCCCTCTACCTAACGCAACGATTACTAGTACATCTTATAATGAAATGTGTCATCTAACGGGAGATGGTGCCATTGATGTAACAATTACAGGGTCCAATCCCGGTCCATTTACCTATCAATGGAGTAACGGTGCAAATACTCAAGATATTTCAAATGTTATATCCAACATTTATTTTTTGAGTATTACTGATGGGAGTGCAAATTGTATTACTATTAAAGATACTATAAGCTCAATTGGAATAAACTGTGGGACAATTAATGGCAATGTATATGTAGATAACAATAGTGATTGTCTAAAAAACATTGGAGATAATGATTATCAAAATGCTATTGTTTTAATAAATCCTGGTAACAGAATAGGTTATACAAATACAAATGGAAGCTATACGATAAATAGTTTACCTTATGGAACATACTCGGTTACATTAATAACATCAACCAATACACCTATTTTCCCAACATGTACAACAACATTAAATGCAACCGTTAATTCTGGAAATCAAAATTCTATAAATAACAATCTTTCTGTAGGCTTTAATTCTACTACGCAACCAGATTTACATGTATCTGGTTGGAGTCAAGGTATTGTTCCTGGCTTTGTATGCCGAATGAGTTATATTTTGAGTAACTTAAATAATGTTGCCGCAACAGGAATTTTTAAAGCAACCTTACCATCTTCATTTATTCCAAATATTACTAATGCTTCTCCTACAACTTATTCTTTGTCTGGTGATACAATAATATGGAATTTCACGAATGTAGCTTACTTATCAGGTTCAGTAGGACTTTATGTAGAGTTTACAGTTCCATTATCTACGGCTCTTGGAAGCATATTTACAAGCTGTATGTGGGCTCAACCAACAGTTACTGATTTGAATTACGTTAACAACAACTATTGTTACAGTCGTTTTGTTACTGGTTCTTTCGATCCAAATGACAAAACAGTAAACCCGCTGGGTGTTGGAGCAACTGGCGACATTGCCGCAAGTGTAACTGACTTAACTTATTTAATTCGTTTTCAAAATACAGGCAACGGACCTGCTGTAAATATTGTTGTGAAAGATACTTTATCTTCAAATGTTAATGTGAATACATTTGAAATGTTAGGCTCTAGTCACAATTATATGATTGATGTGTTACCAGGTAATGTATTGCGTTGGAAATTCAATAATATTATGTTACCTGATAGTAATAGTAACGAACCTGCTAGTCATGGTTATATTCAATATCGCATTAAACGTACTAACAACAATACACCAGGAACTCAAATAAAAAATACGGCTTACATTTATTTTGACTTCAATGAACCAGTTGTTACTAATACTGCTATTTATACCATAGAAACAATCACAGGAATTAAATCTTCTTTTAATACTAA
>SYEI01000256.1 GCA_005800865.1 Bacteroidota bacterium
ATTACTGGATATTTTATTAGCGAAGCAAAATTTGGGGAGATAAAAGTAAAAGCACCAAGCAATAAAGTTTTTGAAAGTGTTACTTTATTTGTGGCTAAATACAATACATCTGGCGATCCAATTTGGGTAAAAACTTCTAAAAATACGGGTAGCGACAGTGGTAATGGGATTACAACAGACAACAAAGGAAATATATACGTGCTAGCAACATTTGACGGTCAAATAGTTTATGATGGAAAAACGGCTACTAGTAATGGCAAAAATGACATGTGCCTTATTAAAATAAATAATGCAGGTAATTGCGATTGGATAAAAAACTATGGCACCAAAGATGAAAATATTGCAAATACTATTTTTTACTCAAAAAATAAATTATTTATTGGCGGTAACTCTCAAACTGAAACTGGAGGCTATGCTGGTTACGTGGCTGAAGTATCATCGGAATCCGGAACTGCAAAATGGACAAAAAATATTGGAGCTTTAAAAGGTAATGTTGAAAAAATATCATCAGACAATACAACTAACCTGATAGTAACTGGATCTATGGAAGGCTCAAACCCTGATGGATTTGATTTATTTGTCACTAAAATCAGTTCAGAAAATGGAGCCGATGTGTGGAATAAAAAGTTTCACTCTAATCAAGCAAGGGGAAAAGATATTGTTTGTGATGCTTCAGGAACTATTTATATAACTGGCAGTTTTATAGATTCATTACGTTTAGATGGATTTTATCTAAGTAGTTTAGAATTTGATGAAGCTTTTTTAGCAAAAATAAATGCTAATGGAAAAATAACATGGGCAAAAAGCTACGGACATAATAAACGAGATATAGGATGTAAATTAATTTTAAAAAATACAGAACTAATTTTAGCAGGTGATTTTTCAACCAATATTGAATTTGGTTCATCTTCTCTTGCTGGTGGAGATAATAGTTCATTCATGACAAATTTTGATACACAAAAAAACACTTTTAATTCTTCAATTGTTATAGCTAAAGAGGAATTAAAAAACTCTCCGAACTCTAAATACTCTAATATTAGCGGTAAATTACTTGTTGGTGCTGGTGATAATAAATCATTTTTAAATGATCAAGCGGTTTTATTAGAAGACAATAATGGAAATCTTCTAAAAAGAACAATAACCGACGAAAACGGGGATTTTTCATTTAAGAATGTGGATGTTGCAGAAACACTCAATCTTATTCTCGAAAAAAATGATAAGCTGAAAGAAACAGATGAAATCTATATCGCACAACAAAACGGGGTCATCCTAAACAAATTAGAACTGGATAAAAACAAAAATTTCCAATACAAAATGTTACCAGTGGTAATGTCGAAACTTGAACCATTAGACGACGATAAAGATCCTCTTTTAGTTATGAAGGAATTTAAAACATCAAAAGAAGAGCAATTTACATTAGTAGAAAGAATATTATATGAGCCAAATTCTTTTGCAATTCCTGCAGATGCTATTAATAGTATTAATCAAATCGCCTTATTTTTGAGACAAAATCCAAAAATGAAAGTTGAAATATACTCACATACAGATGCTACTGGGGAGGACAATTCCAATTTAATTCTTTCTGAAAAAAGAGCTAATGAAGTAAAAACACTCTTGGCAAAAAAACAAATTCCCTCAGAAAGAATCATTATTAAAGGATTAGGAGAAACACAAATTATAAATAGATGCGCTAATAATGTAAAATGTACTGATACCGAACACTCTTATAACAGAAGAACCGAGTTCAAATTTATTAAAGGTTCTGGCTTGTAATAGGTCTGATTCAGCTTATCTGCTCCGCTGGATTTGAAATCCTGCGGCAATTCACCAAAAAACAAAACACCTATTAAGGTATATGAGATCTTAATAGGCGTCATGTATTCTAAACTAAACAAAATTTAAGAGATGTTTTAACATGTCCTTATTTTATGTAAAGGTGAAAAAACAAAAAAGATAAATGTTTACAAAATTGTGGCAAAGAGTTACATCTTTCACGGTATTTATAAACAAAAAACAAGCTACTCAATAACTAATTTTTGGGTAGCATTTAAATCATCATTACTTAAACGCACTACATAAATGCCCGAAGCAAGATTAAAATTATCTAATACTATTTCGTTTTTATTGCTTAAATCTAAAATTTGTTCATGCACTTGCTTACCCGTTACATCATAAATACTTAAATTCATACTCACTCCATAGTCTTTATCGAGTGATATTACTAAGGACTGTTGAGGCGTTTTTGGATTTGGATAAACCGAAAATTCAATGGCATCATTAAATTCAACAGTTATAATATGAGAGTAAGTATATGTGCCATCAAAATCAATTTGTTTTAAACGGTAATAATTCGTGCCTCTATAAGGCTTGACATCATTTAGCTGATAGCTACTTGTAGTTATGGTGTTGTTTGCTTTCATAGTACCAACTTCGTTAAACGTTATGGCATCTTTACTGCGCTCCACTACAAAATAATCATTGTTGATTTCGGTTGCCGTTACCCAATGTAATTGTACTAGATTAGGAATTGCTTCGCCGTCAAAGCTCACCAACTCAATAGGCAATGGATTGGCCGTTGAAGAAAAAATTCCACTATTACTTGACCCGCCACCTGAGCCAGCGGTTACTGGTCCACTAGCATAATCTCTTCCTCCAATACCATTAGTAGTTGTGGTAACGGCATTTACAGTTGGTTGTGCTACCGAAAAAATAACAACACCCTGTCCACCTCCACCGCCACCAGCATGTTGTCCACCATCAGTGCAATTGCCACCATTACCACCATTGGCATTAATAGCCAAGGTGCAAGTATTTGTTATAGAGAAAGTATTAACTTGTAAAACAATGCTACCTCCAGCTCCACCTCCACCCGCACCATCGTTTCCTCCATTAGCTGCAGTTTGCCCATTAGCAGTAATTTTCACAGCGCTTCCGCAAGTTGTACTTGTTTTTAAAACACTCGATTTTATTAAGATGATGCCGCCACCGTTACCACCATTAGTTGAACCTGAATTATTTTGTTGACCGCCGCCGCCGCCGCCGCCCATAAATAGACGAGTTCCAGAAATAGATGCAGATAGTCCGAGACCCCCAATGCCTCTTGATGTTGTGGTAGAATTACATGACCACCCTAATCCACCATCGCCACCCGCTGAATAATTGCCTCCACCTGCTCCACCGGAATTAATCATTCCGCCGCCGCCGCCGCCATTTAATAATTTACCGCGCGCTATTTTAAAATCATTATTTGTAGGCTTGTAAATTCCCTCTCCTTTAAATGCATTAGTGGTAGATAAACTGCTTGTAAAAGGTCCAGCTGTACAAACTGTTGTTCCATCATAATAATTTGAAGATACTGCACCACCTCTAAACCCAATGGCATCTGCATTAATACTATGATTTAAAGTTAATGTATTCGTAGCTTCAACCGCAATTACACCGCCCACATTACCATCCCAGGTTAAACCAGTAATGTTTGCTGTAGTCGTATAATTGGCTCCTAAATTTCTTAGCGTAATAACTTGAACAGATGAATTTGCACCTGTGTTAAATGTATTTGTAAGTCCAGAAGACAAGGTAATATTAGTAGGTGTGCCAGTTGCAGGTGATCGTGCACTAATAGTTCGTATTTCATAAATACCTGCATTAGCAATAGACGATAAGTTTCCAAATGCGGCAATATTAGTTGTGTTAGTTCCAATCACATCATCTTGCATTTGCATAATCACAACTTGTCCTCCAACTGTAAATGTATGACTTGTTTCGTTTACATTAGTTACGGTTAAAGTAGTTTTAGCTCCACTAATTGCCGTCACTTTCGCATAGGCATTAAGTGTTTGTGCTTTTATAGTAAATGAAAACAGGAATAAAATAAAAGCTAATCTCATATTTAATATTTTGCCCTAAAATAGAGAATAATAAAAACCTATCTTGAATAGATACTTCGTAAATCTTACATATGAAACTAAATGACGATAATAAATTTTTGAAAGTAGATAACTAATTTAGATACAACTGAATCGTACTAAAATCAAATAAAACAAC
>SYEI01000257.1 GCA_005800865.1 Bacteroidota bacterium
ATATTAATACTAGCAAAGTTACATTTACTTATAATGGTACTGGATATAATTCGTTGGCAACATGGCAAGCTTTGTCTTCTAAAGATTTGAGCTCCTTTTCACATATTCCAACTTTTTTTGATACTACGGGATATCAATGGATTAATGATGCTGTTTTAGATGGAGGAGCTCAAGCTATAAGTTGGTTGAATACTGATATTGATGGTAAAACAAGAAATAGTTCTAGCCAAGATATTGGAGCCTGGGAGAATTATACTTCTACTTTAGTTTGGCCTGGTGATGCAAATAGTGATTTACAAGTTAATAGTCAGGATTTATATTCGATTGGGCTACATTACGGAGATTTAGGAATGCCAAGAGATAGTATCAGCAATTTGTATATAGGTCATAATTCAGCTCCATGGAATGTAAGTCAATTAAATAGTTGTGTTGATAAAAAATTTGCGGATTGTAATGGAGATAGTTTAATTAATTTATCAGATACTTTGGCAATTCATTTAAATTATAATTTATCTCATGCAGCAAAAACTTCTAACAATAATAAAACAACTTCAGTTGCAGATATTTTCTTAACTTTTAATAAATCTATATATAATCCAGGAGATACCGTAAAAGGTCAGATTTTTATGGGGGAAATGAGTAATATTCAGAATAATGTATATGGTGCATCTTTTAAATTGAATTACGATGCAGAACTGGTTAAACCAAATAGTGAGAAAATTAATTTTATAAATTCATGGATTGGTAATATTAATACTAGCAAAGTTACATTTACTAAAATTATAAGTGAACAGGGATTTATGGATGCATCTGCCGTTAGATTTAATCAGACAAACGTGAATGGATTTGGTAAAATAGGAGATCTTGAATTTGTGATTAAAGATACAGTTTATTCAAATTCAATAGCTGTAGACGTTATTAACCCTAATAAAATTAGTAAAGATGGGATAATTACTAATTTAACAGGCAAACACGATAGTGTGTTGATTAATCAGAACGGGTTTGTGACAAATTTAATTGAAAGAGATAATGATGAAATATCTATTTTCCCCAATCCAACAAAAGATTATGTTATTATAAAATCAGAGAATAATATAATTGATTATAAGGTGGAGTTAGTTAACTTAAATGGTAATGTAATACTAAATAAACATATTAGTACCAATAGATATTTACTAAATTTAAGTGATATATCTGCTGGGTTGTATATACTAAAGGTGTCAGAAAAAAGTACTGTAAAAATATTTAAGTTAGTAGTTTACTAACCTAAAACTTAAACCTAGCTTGAAGCTTTAGTTCTGTTTTATGATTACTATCAATTTGGTTTAAACTACCAACAGATTGTACCTGTTGGTTATCATAAAGGGTTTGCGCCACACGAACCCAGATTTCACAGTTGCGTGTAATGTCCCAATTTACCATAAAGTAGGCTCTTTGTCCTTTATAATACAAAGCAGGAACCGAATAACCATAAAGCACATCGTTTTCATAAACATACACACGGCTATCAAAGCTTTTCGTATCAAAAATGGCATAACGCAAGGTAAATGTAAAAGGGAACTTCATTTTTTTATAAATCAAATCTTGAGCAAAAGCCACACCTTCTTCATTGGCTTGTTGCGCATGATCTACCTGTGTATATTCGATACGAGATTTAAGTTTAATGTCTGGAGAAATCTGTACTGATAAATTATAACGGTAGTTATATTGAGCGTAAGGCACTAAATAATCATAGGCATTATCAATGGTACTGTTTTCATATTTGGTGCGGTGACGAAATCTGAAATACATATCAATTTTTTTAGTTGGCGTATAGTTTAACTGTGTAAAAATATCTCTTCCAATAGAAGGAGCACTTTTGCTAGATTGCAACCATCCAAATTTATATTGATCTAGGTATACCGAAAACGTTAAGGATTTAAATAATTTGGCCTCCATACCTATATAAATACTTTTTTCATTTTGAGGTAAGGTGTTTTCTGAAATGGCATTACCGTAAAGATTTTGAAAGTTCTTTTCAAAATTACGGTAGTGTGCAATAAAGGTTAGTTTTGGGTCGAGTGCTAAAATTAATCCTTGGCAAAATGCTTTACCTCCATTAGCGCTCATCGAATATTCTCCAAAAAAATTGGCGTTTCTAAACACATAGTTATAATCTAAACCACCCACAAAATTGCTTTTACCTTGAAAATCAAATTGATTATAAAGCGAAGGCGTTTTTATTAACTCAGCACTTAAATTCATGTTTTGAACTGTGGCACCAATGTGTAAACTTCGATGATTGTAAGCCACGTTACCTCCAAAAATAGTTTGCTCAATAGAGCCTTTATCTTGCATTAAAGAATTTGTATTATGCAAACCACTTATCTCTAAACTACTAATGCCAACCACATCAATTTCTCCGCTATCTAAAGTATCGGCAACGGTAGCATTGGCATCAATTTTTTTGTAAGAAGCTAAACCTGTTACTTCAAAACGTTTCAATTTAAAAGTTCCGGCAACGCCTCTAAAAAAACGATTTTCATCAAACGAACGATATGGTTTAATGCCAGCGCCGTATCGTTTAATACCCATGGGAGATGCAGATTTACCGAAGGCAAATCCTTGCCACAACGTTAAACCCTGCCCAAAGGTAGCTTGATAATCACCAATCACTAATGTTTTGATGAACTTAATGTTTCTAATTGCAATATGACCTGTATAAAAATCAAAACCTTTGGTTTGTCTATATTCAGCGCGATTTTTATAAGTTCCATCGTTTAACGGAATGCTATCAATTTTATTTCCTCCAATTTTAAATTCTTCGCCAGCATCTTTTTCCCCTGCAATTGCAAAGGATACATTATTGTTGTATTGAAACGTATATCGTGCGAATATTCTATCTGCGCTACCCAAGTAATAACCATTTGGCTTCGCATTTCTCATGCTATCGTTCAATCCATAACCTAATTGAGGTTCAAGAATACGCTGGTAACGAGTTACAAATTCATGCCTGCCATCCTTAAACATTTCTTTAACGCTAAAGTGTGCCGAATTAAAATTATCGCTCACGTAAACAAATGGTACTATTTTTTTGATACTTGCTAAATCAAAACCATCTACACTTTGTAACTCGTAAATATTAATCAAATTACCATTTTTAGCAAGATGCTTCATTAAGCTATTAATTTGAATATCGTTTAGCAGTTGTAGCTCTTCCAGTTCTTCGCGTTTGGCTCTGTTTAAATTAATAGGATGTTTTTTATAATATACCCAGTTATCGGTTAAGCTTGATAAATCACCATCTTCAGCTTGTAATTGCTCAGATAAGATTTCTATATTTTGATTAAGACTTTCATCTACCTGCTCAT
>SYEI01000258.1 GCA_005800865.1 Bacteroidota bacterium
ACTCTGCCATTTCTTCAACGGTTACTTCTACTTCATTAGGTGCTTTTTCGTAAACTGCTAATTCTTTTACTAAATTCAGTGCAAATGGAATATCTGCTTTAGTTCCTGTTCTAATAACTATGCTCATACTATTTAGAATACTGTTGTTTTAAAATAACTTTTTGTAGAATGCGTTTGATGATTAATTCAGCCAAAATTTGTTGGAAGTTTTTTTCTGGATGATTTGTTACCTCTTTTTTAATTTGAAGTTCAGTCACGTCAATTCTGTACAATAAATTTTGAATAGAAGAAGAATCTTTTTTTTCAATAATCATAACTGATTTCAATACTTCCTGAAAAATATGCTCTAAATGATTTGAATTTAATTTTGGAGCTTCATCAGCAAAGCCACATAATTCGAAATCACGATGTAATTGAGTTTTAAATTTCTCAAATAAATCAGGTTTTTGTAAATCTTGTATGCGTTCTATTTCCATTCTTTTAATAATAACCTTTCTACTGGTTTTTTATTTACAATGTGCGATTGCACAATTTCAGTAACATCTTCTTTTTTGACGCCCACGTAAAAAATACCTTCAGGGTAAATGGCAATGGTTGGCCCAAAATCACAAATACCAAGGCATCCACTTTTATTAGCTCGCGTTTTTAAGCCAACGTTTAAATCTTTCAACTGTTTTTTAAATTCGGCAACTAACTCTAATCCGTGAACTTCACCACAGCTTAGTTTTTCGGAACCAGTTCGTTGGTTTGTGCAAACAAAAATATGTATATCAAATATTGAAGCCATAATTGCATTAACTTTAAACAAAGTTACAGCTAAATTGTAATTTATACATCATGGCAGTTATATTAATATCAGGCGGAACAGGTTTAGTTGGAAAAGCTTTAACAAAACGTTTAATTATTGAAGGACATGATATAAGAATCTTGTCTAGAAATCCTCAATCATCTTCTCAACTAAAATCATTTTATTGGAATGTAGAAAAAAATGAAATTGATGAAAAAGCATTTGAGGGCGTGGAACACATCGTACATTTAGCTGGAAGTGGTATTGCTGATAAACGCTGGACTGATGATCGAAAACAAGACATTATTGATTCGAGAGTAAATAGTATGAGGCTAATTACTGATGTCGTAAAAAAGAAAAACATACAATTAAAATCTTTTGTTGGAGCCAGCGCTATTGGTATTTACGGCATGTCAACTTCCGAAAAAATATTTGCCGAAACTGATATAGGTAAAGATGCTTTTTTAAAGGAATCGTGCACCCAATGGGAAAATTCCTATCAGCAAATTCAAACGCTTTCCGCAAAAAGTTGCATCATTAGAATCGGCGTTGTATTGAGTAAAGATGGCGGTGCTTTAAAAAAATTATTACCATTATTTCAATTAGGATTAGGCTCCGCTGTTGGATCTGGAAAACAATATATGCCCTGGATTCATATTGAAGATTTAGTGTCCGTTTTCCATGAAGCGCTTTTTAATTCAAATTACAATGGAATTTATAATGCTGTTTCTAGTGAAAAAACAACCAGCAACTCTTTTTCAAAGCAACTTGCTAAAAGTCTTTCAAAACCATTTTTCTTACCACGAGTTCCTGCCTTTGTCCTTAAATTACTGTTTGGCGACATGGCCAATGTATTATTAGAAGGTTCCCCAATAAGTAACCAAAAACTTATCCATGCGGGTTTTCAGCTCAAATATCCTACTCTTTCAGAGGCTTTACAAGAAATAGTTTCTAAAAAATAATTCTTGATTTTATTGTGATTTCAGGCAATATTTTCGCGAAAAAAGAGTTATATTAGCCTTGTCTTTTATAGAAAAATTATGTGTGGAATTGTAGGATATATTGGAAACCGTGATGCGTTTCCTATTTTAATTAAAGGTTTACAACGTTTAGAATACCGTGGCTACGATAGCGCTGGTGTAGCAATGATTTCGCCTGAGGGTAGTTTAAACGTTTATAAGAAAAAAGGGAAGGTTTCTGATTTATTAGAGTCTTGCAAAGACAAAGATAAATCTGGGAATATTGGAATTGGGCACACGCGTTGGGCTACACATGGTGAGCCAAATGATGTAAACTCACATCCTCATTATTCTCAAACTAAGGATTTAGTGATTATCCATAACGGAATTATTGAAAATTACGCTTCCATCAAAGAAGGTTTACAAAAACGTGGTCATACTTTCTTATCTGAAACAGATACAGAAGTGTTGATTCATTTAATTGAAGATATTCGTCAACACGAGCCTTCCATGAAATTAGGGCATGCAGTCATGGCTGCTTTAAAACAAGTAAATGGTGCTTATGCAATTGTAATTTTAAATAAAAATGATCCAGATACATTAATCGCTGCTAAAAAAGGTAGTCCGATGGTAATTGGCGTTGGTAAAGATGAATACTTTATCGCATCAGATGCTTCGCCAATTGTAGAATACACTAAAAATGTAGTTTATATTGAAGATGAGCATGTAGCAATTATTCGCCGTGGAGAAGAATTAAAAATCAGAACCATTCGCGATAAAGAAATTACACCATATGTTCAGGAATTAGAAATGGAATTAGAAGCTATTGAAAAAGGCGGCTACGACCATTTTATGTTGAAAGAAATTTATGAGCAACCGCGTTCTATTTTTGATAGTATGCGTGGTCGTTTAAATTCAGAAACTGGTCATTTAAAAATGGGCGGTATTGAAGAACACGAAGGTAAATTTAAAAACGCCAAACGTATTTTGGTCATTGCCTGCGGTACTTCGTGGCATGCTGGTATGGTTGCCGAATATTTATTTGAAGAATATGCGCGTATCCCAGTAGAAGTAGAATACGCTTCTGAATTTAGATACCGTAACCCAATTATTTATCCTGATGATATTGTGATTGCTATTTCTCAAAGTGGAGAAACTGCAGATACTTTAGCGGCTATTGAATTAGCAAAAGCAAAAGGGGCGACTATTTTTGGTGTATGTAATGTGGTTGGTTCTTCTATTGCTCGCGCTACTCATGCAGGTTCATATACTCATGCAGGACCAGAAATTGGAGTAGCTTCAACAAAAGCATTTACTGCTCAAGTAACCGTATTAACGTTAATGGCATTACATGTTGCTAAAGTTAAAGGAGCAATTGCAGAAAGTAGATACCGTCAATTATTATATGAGATGGAATCTATTCCTGCAAAAGTGGAAGAAGTTTTAAAAATGAATGATTCTATTAAGTTAATTGCTGCTGAATATAAAGATGCTGCAAATGCATTATACTTAGGAAGAGGTTATTCTTTCCCTGTGGCATTAGAGGGCGCTTTAAAATTAAAAGAGATTTCTTATATCCATGCAGAAGGATATCCTGCTGCCGAAATGAAACACGGACCAATTGCTTTAATTGACGAAGCAATGCCGGTATTTGTTATTGCTACAAAAGGGCCTAACTACGAAAAAGTTGTAAGTAATATTCAGGAAGTAAAAGCTCGAAAAGGAAGAATTATTGCAATAGTTACCGAAGGAGATGTTGATGTAAAAAAAATGGCAGAACATGTGATTGAAATTCCTGAAACGGATGAATCATTGGTTCCATTAGTTTCTGTTGTGCCTTGGCAATTATTATCATATCATATTGCAGTAATGCGTGGTTGTAATGTTGATCAACCAAGAAACTTAGCAAAGAGTGTAACTGTTGAGTAATCTTAAAAACACATAATAAAAAAAGCCTGTTTCTTTGAAACAGGCTTTTTTTATTTCTTTTTACTACTATACGCTTGATAAACGGCATCTAACTCTTCATACCAAGCGTCTCCATATTTTCTAATCAAAGGTTCCTTTAAAAATTTATAAACTGGTACATTTAATTGTTGCCCGCATTCGCATGCCGGTTTGCAAATATGCCACGAATGATAATTTACGGCGTCGTATTCTTTATATTCTTTTATACGTATTGGATATAAATGACAAGAGATTGGTTTTTTCCAATCAATCTTCCCATCCAAATAAGCTTGCTCAATAGCGCACTTCGCAATATTCTTATCATCAAAAAACACAAAGGCACATTCTGCTCCGTCACTTACTAAGGTAGTTGTATAATCTCCGTCACTATCTAAAGTATAAGTTCCATTTTTTTCAACGGCAGCAATTCCTTTTTCATTCATATAAGGCTTAACTGTTGGATATACTTTATCTAATATTTTCAGTTCCTTTTTATCTAATGGAGCTCCGCTATCACCAGACACACAGCACTCACCTTTGCAGGCATTTAAGTCGCATACAAATTTTTTATCAAAAATGTCTTCCGAAATAAGAGTGTGGTTAATCGCTATCATACAGCAAAGGTACAATAAATAAAATCTGATAAAAAAGAATTGATTAAATTGATAAAAGCTATATTTGAGTAGCTAAAAATCATGAAGAAAGTACTCATTGTTTATTACACTCAAACAGGCCAAGCAAAACAAGCTTTAGATGCCACTTTAAAACCATTTGAGAATAATATAAATTATCAATTAGATTATTTACTGGTAAAACCAAAAAATGCATTTCCTTACCCTTGGAGTTATACTCAATTTTTTGACGCCTTTCCAGAAACGGTACACGGCATTCCATGCGAGCTAGAACCATTATCTATAGACACTTCAGTGAATTATGATTTAGTGGTGATTGTTTATCAACCTTGGTTTTTAAGCATCTGTGTGCCTATTAGTAGTTTTTTAAAAACTCCTGAAGCTAAACTACTATTAGCTAACAAACCTGTGATTACTATAATTAATTGTCGCAATATGTGGTTGGGAGCTCAAGAGAAAATGAAAAAACGTTTATTAGATGTAAAAGCAAACTTAGTTGGTAATATAACTTTTGTAGACAGATCTTCTAATTTAGTAAGTTTGGTTACCGTGTTAGCTTTTGTTTTAAAAGGAAAAAAAGAAAACTTTATGGGTATTTTCCCAAAATATGGCGTAAACGATAAAGACTTAAATCGTGCGCCTACATTTGGAAAAATAATTCTGGATAATTTTGAAAATAATCAATTGCAAAATATCCAACTTCAGTTAAACCAACAAGGCGCATTAGATATTAGAGGAAATATTTTATTAATGGAAGGAAGAGGAAGAGCCTTATTTCCATTATATGCAAACTACATTTCTAAAAAAGGGACACAAGGTAGCGAACAGCGTAAACTCCGAGTTAGAATTTTTGGAATTGTTTTACCAACAGCTATTTTATTATTATCACCAATTATTACCATTCTTTCTCGTCTAGCTCCATTATTAGCAAAAACCAAATTTGATAAAGAAATTGCCTATTACTCTCAAAATACGTTAAGAGAAAAATAACGGAACACTTTTTGTTTTAATTTTGACTATCAAATCCTACAAAATGAAAAAACTACTTTATCTCTCAATAGCTATCACAGGATTATTAATTACATCTTGTGCTTCAAATAATAAAGAGGAGGACGATTCAATTGCTCCATCAACTGATCCAAGAGAAAAATATGTTGCCTACTGGAATGTGAACGAAAATAGTGCAGTAGCTGGAACAAACACTCACACAGTAAATATCATCAAATCAACTACTAATTCGAGTGAGATTATTATTAATAATTTTTCTGGGCTATCCGTTTCTGCAAGAGCAAGCGTTAGTAATAACAATTTAACTATTCCTTACCAACAAATAGGAAGTATTGGCTTTACACAAGGTTCTGGAACATTTAATGGCACAAATAGTATAGCTTTTACCTACACAACTACTATTAGTACCAGTAGAGACAGTTGTACAGCAACTTATACTAAATAAGTTTCCAATTTTAAGTTAAAACATACCACTTACCAAGTCATACTAACCACATCCAAAACGGATGTGGTTTCTTGTTTTAAGTCGATATACTTTTACATCAGCAAACCATCTTAATCGCGAAAAAGAAAAGTTTGAAAGCAAAAAGAAGTATAAACCTTATAAAATCAAAGTTATGAATATCTTAGGAAACAACTCCAGCAAATTAAACGAAGTGATTTTTGAAAACAGAAACAAAAATTACGGTGCTTATGCTATCAGACAAAGTTATAATGATTCAATTATGAAATCTTTAATCTGCTTAAGCAGTATCATTGTCTTAGTATTTGGATCTGCTTTTGCCTACAACAAAGCAACCAAAACACCTTCAGAAGAAAAGTTAACCATTTTAAGCGATCCAGCATTAGACCCAATTGAGTATACAACTAAAGTTGATTTAACTCCAATTACAAAACCAGTTGAAAATACTGCTGCAGCTGCTGCACCAGCAGGTGTCACTACTGCAACAACTATTATAGATGATGCTCCAGAACCAACTAAACCTACAAATTTAACTAGTCCTATTACCGGAGTTGGAACCGAAACAGCAACAGGTACTTCTCCAGAAGGCACCGGAACTTTAACAACTGTTAATCCTTCTATTGCTTCACTTCCTTATACTAAGCCAACAGAAGCGGTTCCATTTGCTGATGAAATGCCTGAATTTGATGGAGGAGCAACTGGTTTAATGAGATATGTAGGACAAAATATTATTTACCCATCTGTTGCAAGAGAAATTGGTATAGAAGGTACAGTTTATGTATCGTTTGTAGTAAATGAATTTGGGAATGTAGAAAGCGCTAAAGTGTTAAAAGGTATTGGCTATGGTTGCGACGAAGAAGTTATTCGAGTGGTAAATAAAATGCCTCGTTGGAAAAAAGTAGGTAAAAATGCAGGTCATCCTGTTAAAGTTAGATTTAATATACCAGTGGCATTTAGATTACAATAAACTCATTTAAAAAGAAAACCCCATTCACTCATCAGTGAATGGGGTTTTTTATATTTAAAAAATTAGTTAAGCGTCTGGCGCAGCTTTTTCAATAATGTTTTTAGCTGAATCATACATCTTTTGGATAGCTTCTTTTCCTAAAGGCTCTCCGTCTGTTGGAACAACATCTTCAAACACATAATTATTGTTTCCAATTTTTTTAATTGTATAAAAGTGATACTCAGGTTTTGTAATAGCGCTTTCCCACATAATGGTCAATGGCTCCTCTACAACAAATGATTTGAAAATATTTACATCATTTGATTTAATGTCACTTTTTCTCAATTCAATATCTCCTGGATCTTCAGTAACTGAGATATGGAAGTTCTTTCCAACTTTAATTTCTAATGCTCCCCAGCTTTGTTCAACAACTTCTAATTTTGCTGCTGTTGTATCTGGAACAAAAATAGAAAACTGTTTTCCAAACTTACTTAAGTCTAAAGCAACCATTCCTGCTGGTGCTTCTATATTTTGTTTTGTGCCTTTATCACCACAAGAACTAATTGCTAACGATAAAGCTAATACTGATAATACTGTAAATAATTTTTTCATGTCTGTTTGTTTTTTTGTTGAACAAATATAATGTAAACACACGTGTTACAAAAATATAAATGCCACTATTTTAGATAGTGGCATTTGTGTTCGTTGATTGTTTAATTGAATTAAGGAAAAGCCTTTAAACAAAAAACCCCGCTAATGCGGGGCTTTTATTACTTTTTCTTAGCTGCTGCTTTTTTAGGAGCTGCTTTTTTAACCGCTTTTTTAGGAGCTGCTTTTTTAACCGCTTTTTTAGCTGCTTTTTTTGGAGCTGCTTTTTTTACTGCTTTTTTAGCTGCTTTTTCTGCTTCCTTTGCAAGCATTTTCTTTTTATTCTCGAAAGCCTTCTTGAGGGCAAGCGGCCTACCTTTCAAGACGCGAACGGGATCAGGCTTCTTGTCGTTTCTGTCAAGGGGATTTCCAATGAAATCAGTTTCGTTGGCAAAGCCTCGGCGTTTCTCCCATGCTTTGAATTTTTCGTTGAATTGTGTGAAAAGTCCAGGCGGCATATCTGCGCCACCGACATCCCACCAAGCAAAACTTTGCTTAATACTTCCACGATATTGGTCATTCATGTTTTTTACAAATAAGATTTAAGAGTATAGCAATTAAAAGAATCAATCCAATTATCATTCTGGCGGCAATACTTGTTGGAACTCGACACTAGATCCACTCAGATCCCGAATCAGTTCGCGACTGACACTATCCAAAGTCTTGCGTCCAGTCAACTGAATAAATACGCTTTCTTGCTTCTTGTC
>SYEI01000259.1 GCA_005800865.1 Bacteroidota bacterium
CAACTACCTCCAACATACTTTTATCCATTTGGCTACCTGAAATATCATTAATGATATCACCGCCCAAATCAATGGCAAATTCAGCGACTTCAGCTAAATACGTATCAATAGAAATAAATATTTTAGGGAACTCCTTTCTCAATTTCATTAAAGGCTCTCTTAACCTAATAATTTCGTCTTTTACAGAAATTGCTATAGCATTAGGACGAGAAGATGCTGCGCCAATATCAATAATAGTAGCGCCTTCATGAATTTTCATTTCGGCATCTTTAATAATATCAGTTACCGAAGAGAACTTGCCGCCATCGTAAAAACTATCAGGGGTAATATTTATAATAGCCATCACCTGAGCTTTTTCAAAACTCAATTGTTTGCCATTTGTTAAATACGTTTTGCTCATTTTAATTAAATTAGCGTTCACTATTATGAAGTGTTACCGTTAAAGTAGTAATAAAGTTTCAAAATAACTAAAAATTTAGATAAACGACAGAATTTAT
This sequence comes from Bacteroidota bacterium, assembly GCA_005800865.1. GTDB lineage: Bacteria > Bacteroidota > Bacteroidia > B-17B0 > Aurantibacillaceae > UBA4416. Next base: position 498 of record SYEI01000259.1, read on the forward strand.
AAAATGAACACAACATCTTCACAATACGACGCTGCAATTAAGCTATGCAAAGATTTGTTTTTAAAGAAAATGAAAGATTATGGCACTGCTTGGCGCAACCTACGCCCAACTTCACTTACCGACCAAATTTTTATTAAAGCGCAACGCATTAAAAGCATTGAGGAAAAAGGCACTCAAAAGGTTTTAGACGATATAACAGGAGAATACATTGGTATAATTAACTACTGCATCATTTCATTAATTCAATTAGAATTAAAGGACGACACTCGTGTTGAATTACCTTACGAAGAAGTTGAACAATTGTATAATAAATACTCCACGCAAACCAAACAACTCATGGAGGATAAAAACCATGATTACGGTGAGGCTTGGCGTGATATGCGTATTAGCTCCTTAACCGATTTAATTTTAATGAAAATTTTCCGAGTTAAACAAATTGAAGATAACAAAGGACAAACCATTGTGAGCGAAGGCGTAGATGCCAACTACATGGATATGTTGAATTACTCTGTATTTGCTTTGATTAAGTTGAAGGGGTAATCTCGTTTTCCTAAAAACTATAAAATGATAAAAAGAGTAGCTCTTTTCTTATTAACCTTAGTTTGTTTTTCCTTTATTACTAAACAAGTAGATGAAGAAAAATTTGTTGAAGTAAATGGTAAAAAACAATTTTACTTAAGCAAAGGAAAAGGAAGTCCTAAAGTAGTTTTTATAACAGGGCTTGGGCCAACGATGGATGATTTTCAAGAGCTTCAAAACAAATTATCAAAATATACCGAAGTTATTTGCTATGACAGAGCTGGAATAGGAAAATCGGAGTCATTTAATAATGAACGTTCATTGGAAAATATCTCCAACGAATTAAACATACTGATTGACAAAATTGGACTAGATAAACCTTTTATCTTAGTTGGCCATTCAAGGGGAGGTTTAATTGCTCGATACTTTGTAAATAAATATCCAAAAAAAGTTTGTGGATTAGTTTTAATTGATCCTGCCATTCCTGAACATAAATGGCTAAAAAAACAATTAAGAACAGAACTTGAACGAAAAGAATACGATAAATACTATGAATCTTTTTGTACGGATAGCACTAAATACTCACTAACAATAAGAAATGAGTTTAAAGCCACTTTCACAAAAGATTCTGCTGATATCGCAGGAAAAGGCTTGCCGTTGAACATCCCAATAACATTAGTCGGTTCAAATAAAATAACTAAAGACAAATACAGTAAACAGGAATCCGAAATCAAAGTTGAACTTCTTAAAAATTACTTAAAAATTAATCCTCAAATAAAACTAATATTAACTGATAAATCTGGGCACTATATTCACGATGACCAACCCAAACTTATTCTCAATGAAGTTATTTCAATGATTAAAAAAGTAAAATCCTAAAGTTCTACAACCTTATCTGCATAACGTAAAGCAGAATCTCGGTGACTGATAATAATCGTCGTTTTATCTTTCATAATCGATTTCAAGTTATTTAAAATCAATTCTTCAGTTTCTACATCCACAGCAGATAAGCAATCATCAAAAATTAAAATTTGAGGTTTAGAGATAACAGCGCGTGCAATTGAAATACGCTGTTTTTGTCCGCCTGATAAAGTCACACCTCTTTCTCCTACTACGGTATCAAAACCTTCGGGAAAAGCCATGATATTATCATACACACCAGCATCTTTAGCGGCTTGTATTACTTCTTGTTCAGAATAATCATGATTGGTTGAGAAAGCAATGTTATTACGAATGGAATCTGAAAACAAAAATACTTCTTGAGGCACATAACCAATACTTTTACGCAATGCAAACACGTCGTATTTCTTAATAGGTTGTCCATCTACATAAATTTCTCCAGAAGTGGTATCGTATAATCGTGTCATTAAATTAGCAATGGTAGATTTTCCCGCACCAATTTGTCCTTTAATACCAATGGTTTTACCTTTTTCTATTTTTAGATTTAATTTTTTTAAAGCTTCAATTTTACTGTCCGAATAAGTAAAGCCTACATTTTTAAATTCAATGTCGCCTTCAATGTTTGTTTTTATTTCGGGAGTATTAATGATACTGGATTTTGTTTTTAAAAACTCATTGATACGTGTTTGAGAAGCAGACGCACGCTGAATTAAAGACGTTACCCAACCTAAAGAAGCAAATGGCCAGGTTAATTTATATACGTATAAAATAAACTCAGTGATATTTCCGGGCTCAATAGTTTTATTAATAACTAAATGTCCGCCATACCAAACGGTGGCAATCACACTTACACCAATCATTAATACCATCACTGGCTGAAAAAAAGCTTCTACTAATGCTAAACGTAAATTATGTTTTTTGAAATCTGTGTTTAATGTTTCTAATTCATTGATGTAATGTTTTTCGCGAGCGTAGGCTTTAATAACACGAATAGCCGAAAACGTTTCCTGAGCATGAGAGGTTAGTTTCGATAATTCTTGTTGAACAACCGTACTGCGTTTATTGATTAAATCGGATACTTTATAAATCACAAAGGATAAAAAAGGTAAAGGAGCAAACACCAATAAGGTTAATTGCCAGTTTATTTTAAGCATAAACGCCAACACAATTACTACTGTTGAAAATGTATTAATTAAATACATAATAGCAGGACCAGTGTACATGCGCACTTTACCAACGTCTTCGCTTATGCGATTCATTAAATCGCCTGTGCTATTGTTTTTATAAAAAGCAGCATCTAGTGTTTGGTAGTGCGTGTATAATTCGTTTTTTTGATCAAACTCTATATAGCGACTCATCACAATTATGGTTTGGCGCATTAAAAACAAAAAGAAACCGCTGGTTAAAGCTAATCCTAATAAAGTCAGGCCAAACACTATAAATTTAGTATTGTCAACTGCTTTGTGATTGGCAATTAAATCCACAATTTCGTTGGTGGCATCTCTAACAATAACACCTTGGTAGATAGAGAAAATAGTAGAAAACACCACAAACAATGCTCCCATTAATAAACGCCATTTGTACTTTATGAAATAAGCGTTTATGGATTTTAGGGAGTGCATGATAAGTTTAGAAAGTTTAAAGGTTTAGAAAGTTTGAAGTATATAACTTACAATCCTTCTAAACCCTTTGATGCTTTAATTTTCTAGAAATCGTTATTTAATTGGTTAGTTGCTTTTTGTAAAATTTCAAAAGCATTTTCTGCCATTAAATTTTCTTTATCAAGTGTTGGGTTAATTTCTACCATTTCAAAACACACTATTTTTTTAGAACGCATGATATAGTAAATTAAATTTCCTGCTTCTTTTTCGGTAATACCATTTGGTACTGGAGTTCCTGTTCCGCTACTGATACGGCTATCCATACTATCTACATCAAAACTTACGTAAATAATATCGCAATGGTCTAAATAGTTTAAAGATTCAATTGCTACACGTTCTACGGCTTTCTTACGAATTTCTTGCAAGTTAAACACGCGAACTTTATTCTTTTTAATTAAAAATTCTTCTTGTGGTTCAAAATCACGAAGTGCAATATAAACCAAATCGTTATAATTAATTTTAGGAGTAATACCTCCTAATGCTTTTAATTTCTCCCAGTATTCAATCGTTTCATCATCAGGCTTATTTTGCTGACGCTCTTTATTATCTTCTCCTAATACACAAGCGATGGGCATTCCGTGCATATTACCGCTTGGTGTTGTATAAGGTGTATGTAAATCAGCGTGCGCATCAATCCAAATAACACCAATTCGTTTATTTGGGTATGCCATTTTAATACCACTAATAGTACCTAAAGCCGAACTATGGTCGCCAGCTAAAACAATTGGCACCTCTTCTTTTAATAAAGTCTTTTTTATTTCGTTAGCTAAACGTTCGTTTAAAGCAAAAATGCCTTTTACACGTTTTGCATAATCGTTTACAACGGGCTCTAACAATAAGTGGTTTTCGTTTTGAACTTCAACGGCTTTAAATTTTTTGAAAAAGTTACTTCCAAAATCTAAGGCAGCAATTTTAATTGCATCCACTCCCATACTCGCACCACGAGTACCTGCTCCTATTTCACTTTTTACTTCTATTAACTTAATTGGCTTTATCATAATATCTATTTTAAAGAATTGTAAATATACAAATCATTAACGAGATAGAAAATTATAAAATAGCCCAATTATAGGGCGTTTTGAGCCTTAATACTATTGGAAATCTCTAAAATATGTTGTTTATTCAAACTGTTTAAAGTAGGAATATCAATTATTTGAGACTCAGAAGAATAGTTGATGATAGATTGTTTAACCTCTGGCTCAAATTCGCCATTAAACACCAATGCTTTAATTTTAAAATGATTTCTTTTTAAATAATCAATTGATAATAAGGAATGATTAATACATCCTAAATAACTTGAAATCACTAATACAATTTCGCATCCAAATTGCTTGGCTATATCAATCACATATTGAGTATTATTAATGGGAACTAAAAGTCCGCCAGCCCCTTCTATAATTAAATGGTTGGCTGTTTTAGGCAATTGAATTTTATCTAATTCAATCTCTACACCATCTAATTTAGCGGCAAAGTGAGGAGATAAAGGTTCTTGTAACAAATACGTTTCGGCATGAAAAACTGTTTTTGTATTACTGATAAGCGATTTAACAGTATCCGAATCTTTCCCTTCTAAGACTCCACTTTGGATAGGCTTCCAATAATCTGCCTGCAATGCTTCCGTTAAAATAGCTGATACAACTGTTTTACCAACATTAGTTCCTATACCTGTTATAAATAGATTCATTATTTAAAAAGTTCTAAGTACTGAGCTTTAATTTTTTCAATATTTAATTGATGGTTAATAAGAGAAATACAAGTCTTACTCATAGCATCAAATTCAGATTGATTTAAATTCACTAACATTTCAATGGCTTCAATAAATTTAGCTTTATCATTTAATGCAATATCAAAACCCGCATTTTCATGTTGCAAATTTCTCCAGGGAGTTTGATCTGAAAGAATTACTGGACGAGCATGCTGCAATGCTTCTACAATAATATGCCCATAGTTTTCATTTTGGGTTGGCAAAAACAAAGCATGGTATTGCCCTATTGTTTCTCCAATTTGATGAGGCTTTAAAACACCTTTATATTGAAAGTTAACATTCTGCGACAATCCTTTTTCGTTTTCCTTACAAGTACTCCAATAAGCATCATCTTCAATTGGTC
>SYEI01000260.1 GCA_005800865.1 Bacteroidota bacterium
CTTATTTTTTCACTGGTTTTTGGATCGACTTCAAGTCTGTAAAATGTTATTTCTGCTTTAATTTTTTTTGCTAAAAAAAGCACTAAATGTCCATTAATCTCATAAACAGCTGAAATATCGACGTTGTTTTTCTCCGTATCTTTTGATTCCCAAAATATTGTATCCAAAATCATTTTAACATCTTTGTCGAAACGCTTCAGAAAAAATTTAGTTCTGGTTCTATCGGAGGTAAGTAATACAGAAGATCCATCATCGAGTGCTAGCACGTAGTGCCAGGAAAACGGCTGTTCAATTTCGTCAGAACTTATTTTGCATGAAAAATTCGGTTGTGATTTAACAAAAAAAGACAATAACAAAAAACTAAATAATAACTTGATTTTCATATAGAGTAAAGTTTTAAATACATTAACAATTGTAAAAATAATGTTATTTTTACAGCTGATGAATTTTTTATTTCCTACATTTTTAATCGGATTAGCAGCAATAGCCATTCCTATTATTATTCATCTTTTCAATTTTAGGAAATACAAAAAAGTGTATTTCACTAATGTTCAATTCCTTAAAGAATTAAAGCAAGAAAGCGACAGTAAGTCCAAATTAAAAGAATGGCTCATTTTAGCGATGCGTATTTTAGCAATTGCTAGTTTGGTGTTTGCCTTTGCTCAACCTTTTATACCTGGAAAAGTAAAAACAGTACAAGGAGAAAAAGCGATTAGCATTTATATTGACAATAGCTTTAGCATGGAAAGTACTAATAAAAAGGGAACACTTTTAGAAAATGCTAAAACTTTAGCTACGGAGATTGCCAATACATTTAATGCCAGCGATAAATTTCAATTATTAACAAATGATTTTGAAGGAAAACATCAACGTTTTATTTCTAAAGAAGAATTTGTTGAGCAATTAAACGATGTGAAAATTTCTTCTGCAACAAAGAGTATAAGTGATGTGATAAAACGCCAACAAGATTTTTTGCAAAACTCTTCTGCAAAAAATAAGCGCATTTTCTTATTAAGCGATTTTCAGAAAAACACATCTGTTATTTCTAAAACGGATATTGACACTAGTATTGCTATTAGTTGCATTCCAATTGCATCTTCGGAAGTTAACAATGTATATATCGACAGTGTTTGGTTTGAAACACCAGTTCAGCAATATGAAACACAACAAATCATTCATGCCATTATTATTAATAAGAGTAATAAGGACATTGAAAATGGGAGCTTGAAATTATACATTAATGATGCGCAAGTTTCTTTAGCGTCGTTTAATGTGAGTGCTGGAAACAAAAAAGATGTGAGTATTTCTTTTACGGTAAAAATTAAAGGAATTAATAAAGGCGTTTTAAAAATTGAAGATTATCCAATCACATACGATGATAATTTTTATTTCAGTTTCAATGCACAAACAACCATCAACGCTTTAGTCATTAATGGAAAAGACACCAAAACTGCTGGCAACTTTAAATCGTTAATGCAAAATGATAGTTTGTTTATTTATAAAGAAAATAGTGATGCCTCGATTGATTATAGTGTATTTGCAAAAACAAATATTATTGTTTTAAATGAATTGAACACTATTACTTCTGGTTTAACTTCTGAATTGCAGAAGTTTGTAAATGCAGGAGGTAGCGTGGTAATTTTTCCGAATAAAAAATCTGACATAATATCTTATAACACCGCGTTTCAAACTCTACAATTGCCACAAATTATAAAACTAGATACTACTAATATTAAAACACAGAGCATTAACTTCGAGCAAGGCTTATATGAAGGGGTTTTTGATAAAGTCGATCAGCGAATGGATCTACCAAAAGTATTTGAGCATTTTGAATTCACTAAAACAACCAATAACAATTCGCAAGGCTTAGTATTATTGCAAAATGGACAGTTTTTAGTTTCGTTAAACACATTAGGAAATGGAAAAGTATATGTGTTTTCTATTCCATCTGATGAAACAAGTTCTAATTTATTAAAGCATGCCTTGTTTGTTCCAACACTAATTAAAATGGCGATTTTGAGCTTAAAACCTTCGCCAGTGTATTATAAAACAGCCATCAATGAGGTGATTTCTTTAAACAGTACATCTAATTTTTCTGATAAACCTTTACACATTTTGAAAGTTGACAAAAAAGTAGATGTGATTCCTGAGCATCGTTTGCTTAACAACACAACAGCATTGTATACACAAAATCAAATTACAGAAGCTGGTCATTATAATGTGGAAGAAAATAATGTGATAATAAAAGACTTAGCTTTCAATTTCGATCGAAAAGAATCGGATATGAATTTTATGACTCAAGAAGATTTGCAAAAACAAATTGATGAAAAAGGCTTAAAAAATGTATCCGTTATTGAATTAAATGAAAAATCATTAACAAATGCATTACAAGAAGTGAACGATGGTAAAAAATTATGGAAATTGTTTTTAATTTTAGCCTTGATGTTTTTAGCGGCAGAAATTTTAATTATAAGATTATTTAAATAACGATATGAATTTATTAATTAAACAAGCAACAGTAGTTGATTCCACTAGTCCACATAATGGAAGAGTAGTAGATATTTTAATTGAAAAAGGAGTCATTACTCAAATTAAAAAAACGATTACTCCTGAAAAAGGAGTAAAGACTATTGAAGCTGACGGCTTGCACGTATCAGCAGGTTGGTTAGATATGCAGGTTAATTTTTGTGACCCAGGTTATGAGCATAAAGAAACTTTGAATAATGGTTTAAAAAGCGCTGCCAAAGGCGGATTTACGAGTGTGTGTTTAATGAGTGGAACTAATCCTCCTTTGCATAACAAAGCGCAAATTGAATATGTAGCAAATAGAGCAAAAGATAATTTAGTAGAGGTATTACCTATTGGAACATTAAGCCATAATCAAGAAGGTAAAGATTTGTCAGAAATGTACGACATGAAAGTATCTGGCGCTGTGGCTTTTAGTGATTATAAAAAATCAACCAAAGATGCAGGCTTAATTTTAAGAGCGTTACAATATTCTCAAAACATCAATAGCTTTATTATTACACATTGTGATGATAAAACTATTTCGCATGATGGTTTAGTAAACGAAGGCGTAACTTCTACAAAACTAGGATTAAAAGGAATTCCTGCTTTAGCCGAAGAAATTATGTTGCAACGCAACATTCAAATTTTAGAATATACTGGCGGTAAAATGCACATTCCTACCATTAGTACTAAAGGAAGTGTAGAACTAATTAAAAAAGCAAAAGCTAAAAAGTTGAATATCACCTGTGGTGTAGCGGCGTATAATTTATTATTAGATGATTCTGAATTAGAAGGATTTGATACCAATTATAAAGTAAATCCTCCGTTAAGAACAAAAGAAGATATTGATGCTTTGAAAAAAGGATTAGCAGACGGAACAATTGATGTGATTGTGAGTGATCATGCACCACAAGATATTGAAAGCAAAGATTTAGAGTTTGACCATGCTGATAATGGAATGGTTGGCTTAGAAAGTTGTTTCGGGGTTTTAAATATGGCTTTGAGTTCAAAATTATCTTTAGAGAATATAGTAGATGCTTTAACAAAAAATCCTCGTACTATTTTAGGACTTGATACTGTAAGCGTTAAAGAAGGCGCTGAAGCTAACTTAACCTTGTTCAATCCAACAAAAAAATACGTGTTTGGTAAATCACATATTGTTGCTGCAAATAAAAATTCAGGAATTATTGGTAAAGAATTAAAAGGAGAAGTGATTGGGGTTGTAAATAAAAATAGTTTTTTATCTTAAAAGCTAACTCCCAAACTTACCCCAGCCCAAAACTGAAAATAGTTGGCGTGAAAGCCTTCTGCATCTTTACTCATAAAAATAGGGGTTAATCCTGCTCTCACAAAAAAACCGTCATCTTGTTTTTGGTATCGGTAACTGCAGCGGGCAACTCCAAATACAATATTTTCCCAAAAGTAATTGTCAATTTGGTTAGGTCTTTCGTTATATCTTCGCTGCATCGTTGCCCCAAGTCCTAGCTCCAAATGATGAGGGTTTGTAAATAAGATAAAATTGTTTTCTAAAACATACTCTTGTTCTATATATATGCCATTAAAGTGTGGTGCAAAACCTAGTCGGGCGCTCACTTTCAGTTTTTCTTTATAAAGGTAAATTCTGTCAATATTTAAGGAATACAATCCTGCATTTCCACCTAATTCAATAAATGCAGCAGTTTTTGCAGGTTTTTTACTATAATCTCTGGCTGCAGGACCCGTATAATCGTCCTGAGCCTTTGATAATAAGCAACATGACACTAAAAGTGCAGAAAGCCATCTATTTTTAAAAGTAAACACTAGTCAAACTTACAAATTAAAACAAAACCATGCTTTATTAATTAAATGTTAAAATCTTAATACGGTAAAAGTCTATCAAAGCACTATCTTTACCAAGTTTGTTTTTTTGTAACATATTGTTGTGTTCTAAATTTCAAACTCACTCACTTATCTATGAAAGACACATCTATAAAATCCGTTTTAATTATTGGTTCTGGTCCTATTATTATTGGTCAAGCTTGCGAGTTTGATTATTCAGGTTCTCAGTCAGCAAAAAGTCTTCGCGAAGAAGGAATTGAAGTAACATTGATCAATTCTAATCCTGCAACGATTATGACTGACAAAGTAACTGCAGACCACATTTATTTATTGCCGTTAGAAGTTAAGTCAATTATTAAAATATTAGAAGAACGTAAAATTGATGCCGTATTGCCTACCATGGGCGGACAAACAGCCTTGAACCTTGCATTGAAGTGCGATGATATGGGCATTTGGAAAAAATACGGAGTAAAAATGATTGGTGTTGATATTGATGCTATCAAAGTTACAGAAGATAGAGATTTGTTCCGAATTCGTATGAACGAAATTGGAGTAAGTATGGCTCCATCAAAAATTGCCAAATCATTTTTAGAAGGAAAGTCTATTGCGCAAGAATTTGGATTTCCTTTAGTTATTCGTCCTTCGTTTACCCTTGGTGGAAGTGGTGGCTCGGTTGTTTATAAAAAAGAAGACTACGATCATTTATTAAATAGAGGGTTACAAACTTCGCCTATACACGAAGTATTAATAGATAAAGCAGTTTTAGGTTGGAAAGAATATGAATTAGAATTGTTACGTGATAAGAACGATAATGTTGCTATTATTTGTTCTATCGAAAATTTCGATCCAATGGGTGTGCATACAGGAGATAGTATTACTGTGGCACCGGCTCAAACATTAAGTGATAGTACGTATCAAAAAATGCGTACCATGGCAATCAAAATGATGCGCAGTATTGGTAATTTCTCCGGAGGTTGTAATGTTCAGTTTGCTGTGAGTGATGATGAAAAAGAAGAAATCATTGCGATTGAAATTAATCCACGTGTATCTCGTTCTTCAGCATTAGCAAGTAAAGCCACTGGTTATCCCATTGCACGTATTGCTAGTAAATTAGCTATTGGTTACACGTTAGATGAATTACAAAATCAAATTACCAAACAAACATCAGCTTATTTTGAGCCAACATTAGATTATGTGATTGTAAAAATACCTCGTTGGAACTTTGATAAATTTAAGGGTTGTAATCGCGAATTAGGTTTCCAAATGAAATCGGTTGGAGAGGTAATGGCGATTGGCCGTTCTTTTCAAGAAGCTTTACAAAAAGCTTGTCAATCACTAGAAATTAAACGTAACGGTTTAGGAGCAGATGGAAAAGAAAATACGAATCAAGCTGAATTATTAGCAGGATTAGAGCGTCCAAGTTGGAATCGTTTGTTTATGATTTATGATGCTATGAAATTAGGCATCTCTATTAAAACCATTCAAAAGTTAACACGTATTGATATGTGGTTCCTTGAGCAAATCGAACAAATGATTGCTTTAGAACATGAAGTATCAAAATACAGATTAGCTGATATCCCAAGAGACTTATTATATGAGGTAAAACAAATGGGTTACGCTGATAGACAAGTTGCTCATTTATTACGTTGTTTAGAAAGTGAAGTCTATAATAAGCGCAAGGAAATGAACATTAACCGTGTATTTAAAATGGTTGATACTTGTGCAGCTGAGTTCGAAGCAAAAACACCTTATTATTACTCAACGTTTGAAGATGAAAACGAAAGTATTCGCACTGATAAAAAGAAAGTAATTATTTTAGGTTCTGGTCCTAACCGTATTGGACAAGGTATTGAATTTGATTACAGTTGTGTGCATGGTGTTTTAGCAGCTAAAGAAATGGGTTACGAAACTATTATGATTAACTGTAACCCCGAAACCGTTAGTACAGATTTTAGTACGGCTGATAAATTATATTTCGAGCCAGTTTTCTGGGAACATATTTACGATATCATCTTGCATGAAAAACCAGAAGGTGTTATTGTTCAGTTAGGTGGACAAACAGCTTTAAAATTAGCAGAGAAATTAGAGCGTTACGGTATCAAAATAATTGGAACTGATTATAAATCATTGGATTTAGCGGAAGATAGAGGTAGATTCTCTAATCTTTTAAAAGAAAATAACATCCCATATCCAAAATTTGGAGTGATTACAGATGCAGAAGAAGCCATTACTTTATCTAAAGAATTAGGTTTCCCTTTATTAGTTCGTCCGAGTTATGTACTAGGAGGACAATCCATGAAGATTGTAATTAATGAAGAAGAGTTAGAACAACATGTAGTTAAATTATTACATGATTTACCAGGCAATCAAGTATTGTTAGATCACTTTTTACAAAATGCGATTGAAGCAGAATCTGATTCTATTTGTGATGGAAAAGACGTTTACATTATTGGAATGATGGAACACATTGAGCCTGCAGGTATTCATAGTGGAGACAGTTATGCTGTTCTTCCTACCTTTGATTTATCAGAAAATGTGATTAAGCAAATGGAACAACATACTAAAACCATTGCAGTTGCTTTAAACACAGTTGGCTTGTTAAATATTCAATTTGCTATAAAAGACGAGATCGTTTATATCATTGAAGCAAATCCTCGTGCCTCACGTACGGTTCCATTTATTGCAAAAGCATACGATGAACCCTATGTAAACTATGCAACCAAAGTAATGTTAGGCGCTAAAGTTAAAGATTTCACTTTTGCTCCTAAGAAAAAAGGATATGCGATAAAAATCCCAGTATTTAGTTATGAGAAGTTCCCTGAAATTCAAAAAGAATTAGGTCCAGAAATGAAATCAACGGGAGAAGCGATTTACTTTATTGATGATTTGTATGATGAGTATTTCCAGAATATTTATAGCGAGAGAAATTTATATTTAAGTAAGTAGTCTTAATTAAATATATAGAATAAGCCAATAAATATTCCAATTAAGCCAATGGATGTAAAACCATACATAACGGCGTTAAAGGAGGTATTACTGTAAAAGCAAATAACAGTAAGTACGAAGCCAATTAATAAAAGTAGGCAACTAAAAAGTAAAATTTGCGTGCCTGTAGTTCTATTTTTGGCGTGGGTTATTTTTTTGAGTTGCGAAACAATTTCACTAGCTAATAGGTCGCTAGCTCCTTTTTTCATAAGAACATCACGTAAGTCGTCATAATTACGGTATTGATGCTGAAGCGATCTTGCTTGATCATAATACTTTTCGTAGTCTTCGTCTGTAGATTTCATAGCTAGATGTTATTATTGTTTTATTATTTCTACTAATACTTTGAAATACAAGTTACAATAATTTGCAATTATAAAAAACTGATTTTTCGCAGTTTTTCATATATCTAGTTTTTGGGCAAAAAAAAAGGGTAAGCTACTTTCATCGCACCGCTCAACCATCTACCCTTGCTATGTTCCCATCCTGGGGGATTTGACAGGAGCTGGTCGTGAAAGACTTACCCGCGGCAAAAGTACCAAATTATTCCATATTTACCATAATTTTGATAAAATTTATATGTTAGTTATATTTATGCTTTCATTAACCGCATTATATGAACATTTCAGTTGTCATTCCATTATTTAACGAGGAAGAATCGTTGCCAGAACTTCACGACTGGATTAAACGTGTAATGGATGAAAACCAATTTTCTTACGAGATTTTGTTTGTAGATGATGGTAGTAAAGACAAATCTTGGCAAGTAATTGAGTCGATTGCAGCTAAAAATCATTGCGTTAAGGCTATTAAGTTTCGTCGTAATTACGGCAAATCTCCTGGCTTACATGTTGGTTTTGAAGCAGCGCAAGGTGACGTGGTAATTACTATGGATGCTGATTTACAAGATTCTCCTGATGAAATACCTGAATTATATAAGATGATAACTTCGGGTAATTATGACTTGGTGAGTGGATGGAAACAAAAGCGTTTTGATAATGCTTTTACTAAAAATATACCTTCAAAATTATATAACTGGACTAACCGAAAAATATCTGGTATTAAATTACATGATATGAATTGCGGTTTAAAAGCCTATAAAAAAGAAGTAGTTAAAAGCATTGAGATTTATGGTGAGATGCACCGCTTTATTCCCGTATTAGCTAAAAACGCAGGTTTTTATAATATTGGCGAAAAGGTCGTGCAACATCAAGCTCGCAAATATGGGGTTAGTAAATTTGGATGGGATAGGTTTATCAATGGTTTTCTTGATTTATTGACCATTACCTTCTTATCTAAATTTGGGAAACGTCCGATGCACTTTTTTGGTTTAATAGGAACCTTAATGTTTATTGTTGGATTTTGTTCTACCCTTTATTTAGGTGCCGATAAATTTTACCATGCATTTATTATTCATGTTCCGGCTCGTTTATTAACTCAACGCCCCTCTTTCTTTATTGCCTTAACATCTATGGTTTTAGGAACCATGTTGTTTTTAGCAGGATTTATTGGAGAATTAATTTTAAGAAATTCACCTGATAGAAATAATTATTTATTAGAAAAGAAAATTAATTTATAGTTTCC
>SYEI01000261.1 GCA_005800865.1 Bacteroidota bacterium
ATCCGATGTAGCTCGTTTGTCGTTGCTATATTATGATAGAGCTTATGAATTTAATTACAAAAATAAAAAACAACCGATTATAAATATAAACTCTGATACGATTGATGCAGAAGTAAATGCCTCAAAAATAAAACAAGTTATAGATACCTTGAACTAAAAAACATGTCAGTAAAACTTACACAATTTAGTAAAGCATCGGGCTGTGGCTGCAAAATTGCACCAGCCGTATTAGAAGAAATTTTAAAAGGCTGTAAACAAGATGTTGTTTTTAAAAACTTATTAGTTGGCAATGAAACCAAAGATGACGCTGCTGTATACGAATTAGAAGATGGCAATTGCATTATTAGCACAACAGATTTTTTTACTCCCATTGTTGACGATGCCTTTGACTTCGGAAAAATTTCGGCATGCAATGCCATTAGCGATATATACGCGATGGGCGGAAAACCTTTAATGGCAGTAGCAATTTTAGGTTGGCCAGTAGATAAAATTCCTACCGAAGTTGCGAAACAAGTGATTAAAGGTGCTCAAGATATTTGTACCAAGGCTGGGATTCCTTTAGCAGGCGGGCATAGTGTAGATACACAAGAACCCTTATTTGGTTTAGCCGTAACGGGCTTAGTGAAAAAAGAACATATCAAAAAAAATAATGCCGTTAAAGAAAATGATATTCTATATATCACAAAACCTTTAGGTATTGGTGTATTGAGTACCGCTTTAAAAAGAGGATTACTAAACGAAGCTCATTATCAATTACTATTGGAACAAACCACCACACTAAATTCGATTGGCGAAAAACTAGGAGCATTAACTTATGTGAATGCTATTACAGATGTGACTGGATTTGGTTTTGCTGGTCATTTATTAGAAATGTTAGCCGATACTAATCTATCAGCAACAATAAATAAAAGCAAACTTCCCATTATCGAAGCCGCTAAAGAATACGCTAAACAATTTATTTTTCCAGATAATACGACGCGCAACTACAATGCTCAATCTAAAAACATAGCCGGTATGACAGATTTAGATTTTATTTTTTATTGCGATCCTCAAACTTCGGGCGGTTTATTATTTAGTGTTGAAGCATCTCACGAAAAAGAAATGGATGCCTTATTAGAATCTCAAAATCAATATTTTGCAAAAATTGGAGCAATTACTTCAAAACAAGAAAAAGCAATAATTTTTCACTAGCTAAACTATTTTGTTTAACGTTTGTTAACCTATAAAACGGTAATAAAGTGTTAAAAATCACGTTTTTACAATTAATAAAATAGTTTATCTTTGTTGTAATGGAAATTGTTAAAGGTTCAGGTGTTATTCCTGGTGTATTATTGGCAAAGGTTAACTCACCAGCCGATTTAAAAAAACTAAAAGAAGAAGAATTAGAGCAGTTTTGTGCAGAATTGCGTCAATTCATTATTGATATTGTATCTGTAAAAGGAGGTCATTTTGGCGCTTCTTTAGGTGTTGTTGAACTAACAGCAGCTTTACACTATGTATTCAATACACCATACGACCAATTAGTTTGGGACGTAGGTCATCAAGCATACGGACATAAAATTATTACTGGTCGTAGAGATATTTTTCATACAAACCGCGTTTACAAAGGCATTAGCGGTTTTCCTAAACGTTCAGAAAGTGAATATGATACTTTTGGCGTAGGTCACTCTTCTACTTCTATCGGCGGTGCTTTAGGCATGGCGGTTGCAAGTCAGTATTTAGGATTAAAAGATAAACAACACATTGCCGTTATTGGTGATGGCTCTATGACTGCTGGTCAGGCTTTTGAAGCATTAAACCATGCAGGTATTTCAAATAGCAATTTATTAGTGGTATTAAATGATAATTGTATGAGCATTGACCCTAACGTTGGTGCTTTGCGTGATTATTTAACTGATATTACAACTTCTCATACTTATAATAAAACAAAAGATAAAGTTTGGGAATTATTGGGGAAGATTAGCAAATTTGGACCTAATGCTCAAGAAATTGCAAGTAAATTAGAGAATGCAGTTAAAACTTCATTATTAAAACAAAGTAATTTATTTGAGTCGTTAAAATTCCGTTATTTTGGTCCAGTTGACGGACACGATGTGGTTCGCTTAACGAAAATCATGGCCGATTTAAAAGATATTCCAGGCCCAAAAATATTACACGTTTTAACTAAAAAAGGTAAAGGTTATAAATTCTCGGAAGAAGGAAATGAAACGGTTTGGCACTCGCCAGGTTTGTTTAATAAAGAAACTGGAGAAATTATTAAAGTAGTTCCTAAAGAACCTCAACCTCCAAAATACCAAGATGTATTTGGTCATACCATTGTAGAATTAGCAGAACAAAATAAAAAAATAATGGGTATCACACCGGCTATGCCAAGTGGTTGCTCGTTAAATATTATGATGAAAGCTATGCCAGATCGTGCGTTTGACGTAGGTATTGCCGAACAACATGCGGTTACGTTTAGCGCAGGTTTAGCAACACAAGGAATGATTCCATATTGTAACATTTACTCTTCGTTTATGCAACGTGCATATGATCAAGTGGTACATGATGTAGCTTTACAAAATTTAAAAGTTGTGTTATGTTTAGATAGAGGTGGAATTGCAGGCGCTGATGGGCCAACACACCACGGTGCTTTTGATATTCCCTATTTCCGTTGCATTCCTAATATGATTGTGAGTGCGCCAATGAATGAAGAAGAGTTGCGTAACTTAATGTACACAGCTCAATTAGATGAAGTTACTGGGCCATTTAGCATTCGTTACCCACGTGGTAATGGTGTGATGGTAAACTGGAAAACGCCTTTCAAAAAATTAGAGATTGGAAAAGGACGCAAATTAAAAGATGGAAAAGAGGTTGCTATTTTATCGTTAGGTCATCCAGGAAACTTTGCAGTAAAAGCTATTGAGAAGTTAGAATCAGAAGGCATAACACCAGCTCACTACGATTTACGTTTTGCGAAGCCAATAGATGAAGCGATGCTACATGAAGTATTTGCTCGTTATAAAAAAATAATTACCATCGAAGATGGAACTATTGTTGGTGGTGTTGGTAGTGCTATTTTAGAATTCATGGCAGAAAATAATTACAGTGCTCAAGTAAAACGATTAGGTATTCCAGACAAATTTATTGAACACGGTGAACCAAAAGAATTATACACAGAGTGCGGTTTTTCTGAAGAGCAAATTTATTCGGAAGTTTTAGAAATTCTGAAAGAAAAGAAAGAAGTGAAAGTAGGGTAATTCCTTCTAGATATAAATAAAATGCGGCTTAACGATGAATTAAGCCGCATTTTTATTTTAACAGAAATTTTATTTTAATCCTCCTTTGTTTTCGCTAAATTTGTGTAAACACCAATAAATTGGCTTCAGAACAAAATATCCTAATATTAAAACTAGATGAGTTTATACGCAAGTATTATAAAAACCAACTCATTAAAGGTTTATTATATACTAGCGGATTATTAGTTGCTGCTTTTTTATTTTTAGTAGTTGCTGAATACTTTGCCGAATTTGGAACAACCACTCGCACCATTTTATTTTATTCATTTTTAATAGCTAGTGGTTTTGTGTTATTCAAATACATTGTCATTCCTGTTTTAAAATTAAATAAATTAGGCCCAGTAATTTCTTATGATGAAGCGGCAAATATTGTCGGCACACATTTCAATAATATCAATGATAAACTATTAAACACGCTTCAGCTACAACGTAATTCTGGTTCTATTTTATCTCCAGATTTATTAACAGCAAGTATCAATCAAAAAATGGAAGAGTTAAAACCTATTCCGTTTACCTCGGCAATTGATATTGGAGAAAATAAAAAATACTTAAAATTTGCTTTGCCGCCTATTGCTTTAATGTTAATAGTATTGGCAATTAAACCAAGCATTATTACAGATGGAACGGAACGCATGGTGTTTCATCAAACCTATTTTGAAAAAGCAGCGCCTTTTCAATTTACTATTGATAATAATAATTTAGAGGCTATTCAGCAACAAGATTATGTGTTAGAATTAAAACTCAACGGAAACGAAATCCCAAATGAAGTTTTTATTTTAGTAGATGGTGTAGAACATAAAATGGAAAAAGTTGATAATGTAAATTATACCTATACTTTTAAAAATGTTCAACAAAATCAAGACTTTGTATTTACGGCAG
>SYEI01000262.1 GCA_005800865.1 Bacteroidota bacterium
GATTATAGCACCACTTTAAATAATCAAGCAGAGTTGTATCGAAATTTAGGTCGCTATAAACAAGCGCTAGATTTATTGAAACAGGTATTGCATAATAGAGAGCAATCGATTGGAACTAAACATCAAAATTATGCCAATGCCTTAAATAATTTAGCCTTGTTATTTTTTGATATGGGTATGTATGCCGAAGCGGAACCTAAATTATTAGAAGCCAAAACTATTTACAAAGAAACGCTTGGCGAAAATCATCCCTTTTACGCCAACTGCTTAAATAGTTTAGCCATGCTATACATGCAGTTGCGCCGCTATAAAGAAGCAGAAGCCTTAAAGCTGGAAGCTATTAGCATTATGAAAAACACCGTGGGTGAAAGTCACGAACGCTATGCGTATTTTTTAGGAGGTACCATTAGCTTGTACGATATTTTAGGAAACTATGATAAAGCCATCGAAAACACCTTAAAAGCCAATGAGATTATTAAAGCTAAGTTTGGCGATCAACACATGGCTTATATAGATGGTTTATTTAACCTGGCGTATTTATATACTAAAACCAAAGACTATAAAAAAGCACAAGCATTTTATTTGCAGTCCTTAACCTATTATCGCGGTCAGTTTGCCGACTATTTTGAAAGCATGAGCGAGGAGGACCAATTAGCTCAGTATCAAATTTTAGGAAATCGTTTTGATGCTTATAATAGTTTTGTGATGAACTATACAAAGTTGTATCCAAAAGAAAACCATCAGCAATTATTAGCTAGTTGTTTCGATTACCAATTATTTATTAAATCGCTTTTATTAAATAGGAGTATCAATACCCGCAAAGGCATTGCTACTAGTAAGGATACCGCTTTGATAAATACCTACAACCGTTGGATAGCCATTAAGCAACAAATTTCGCAAAGCTTTAGAGATTTGGATTTGCAAGGTAGTTATTGGAATATGGCTGAGATGGAAAAGCAAGCCAATAGTTTAGAACAAATTTTAAAAGCTAAAAGTCAAGGTTTTGCTAGTAATAAAGAACTGAGCTATAAAGATATTCAACAACAGCTAAAAGTAGATGAAGCAGCGATTACGATTATTAAAGAAGATCAAGCGCTTAGCGATACAAGTTACGTAACAGAATATGTGGCGCTTGTTTTAAAAAAGACCGATGCTTTTCCGACTTTGATTCGTATTGCCAGTAGCAACGATTTTGAAACCACTTATGTAAACGAGTATATCAATCACATGTATGATAGAGTAGAGGATGCGGATGCGTATAACCGTTTTTGGAAACCTATTGCGGCAAAATTGCAAGGCATTACTAAAGTATATCTATCAGCCGATGGTGTTTACAATCAGGTGAATTTATACACACTACAAAATCCGGCAACAAAAAAATATGTGTTAGATGAAGTTAATGTGAGCGTGTTACCGAACTTAAGTTATATGTTAAACGAAACAAAAAGTAATACCCAATACAGTGCAGAGTTGTATGGTTTCCCCGATTACGATTATGATTTTACTAAAAAAGTCAGTGTGCCTGTTGCTAGCGAACCCATTGCCAGCAGCCGCTATGGTTTATTTAAATTAGTGCCATTACCAGGTACTAAAATAGAAGTAGAAAATATTGCTCAGTTTTTACAAAACACCAAATGGAACGTGAACATGTATCAAAAAGAATTGGCTTCAGAAGAACAACTTAAGAAAACCATTTCGCCAAAAGTATTACACATTGCCACACATGGGTATTTTTTAAAAGACATTTATGATAAAGAGGATAAAAGCTTTTTAGGCTTTGAAGAATTTAAAATAAAAAGCAATCCTTTATTGCAATCAGGTATTATGCTAGCTGGTGCTTCTAAATCGGCTAAAGATACCACCAACTCTGTTGCTCAGGATGGAATCTTCACTGCTTACGAAGCTTCCTTATTAAATTTAAGTAATACCGATTTGGTGGTGTTGTCTGCTTGCGAAACAGGTTTGGGACAAGATATGAATAACCAAGGCGTATTTGGTTTGCAACGTGCCTTTTATATTGCTGGTGCTAAAAATTTAATTATGAGTTTGTGGAGTGTGGATGATGATGCCACACAAATTTTAATGACGGAGTTTTATAAGGAGTGGAGTGTAAACCCTACACAACAATTCATTGCTAAAGCGTTTAATAAAGCGCAACGTGAAGTGCGAAAAAAATATCCTCATCCTTACTATTGGGGAGCTTTTGTTTTATTGGGGAATTGATTCTTATTGTTCTTTTTTCTTGAAGAAAAAGAACCAAAAATTCAAGACGAAAGACCAACCACCATTTACCCCGCAGAATCTTCGCAGAATGGCGGTTCGCACTCTTTCGCCAAAGGCAGCCGCACTATTACCAACGTATGATAAACGTAATTAGTTTTGATGATTATTTTTCAATATAAAGTAGAGTCACTATTTTCTCTAAATCTGTGTATCTATGTGGTTAAATATTTTTCTGTTATTTTTATAGGATCATTATGAAACTAAAAGCCTTACATCATATCGCCATTATCTGTTCTGATTATCAAATCTCAAAACAATTTTACACAGAAGTATTGGGTTTTGAAATTCAACAAGAAGTGTATCGTAAAGAACGCGATTCTTATAAATTAGATTTAGCGCTAAACGGAACTTATTTAATTGAGTTGTTTTCTTTTCCAAATCCAAAAGCTCGTCCCACGCAACCAGAAGCCACAGGCTTAAGGCATATTGCTTTTGCAGTTGATAGTATACAAGATGCCGTTACACATCTTCAAAGCTTTGGTATTGAGGTTGAACCTATTCGCATGGATGAATTTACAGGTAAGCAATTTACCTTTTTTAGAGATCCGGATGATTTACCGATTGAATTGTATCAAAAATGACCTAAGAGATTGGAGGGACAAAAGAGATTTAAGAGACTTATAAGTATGGCAATTTAAACAATATCAATTGAAAAGCTTATCTTTATCATTAGAAATTAATCAATCCATCAAATGAAAACATTCGTTAAGTTATTTTCTGTTGTTATACTTCTTTCTTTATTGTGTTTAAATACAAATTGTAAAAAAAACACGACCTATTGCTTATGAAGGTTATGTGTATGATTCGTTGAGTAGTAAAAACCCAAAAGGAGTTGCTGGGGTTGTCATTATATTATCAGCCTGTAACGGAAAAGAATCAGGAAGTACTTCTCAATGTTTAGGAGATTTGTATACGATAGAAACTGCTACCACAGATGCTAATGGACGTTTCAGTATTCAATCGACTACTAAACTTAAAAATCAATCCTTTTATGTTGGAATAGAGGGCAGCCCTTATAGCGCTGCTAATGTTGGTTATGCACTTACTAATTTGCCAACTAAGTTGTACATGCGCAATTAAATAATTTTCTCTAAATCATTTAAATAATCTTGCTGCAAATCTTCGTGCAATCCATTAATTAATGTGTTTATTTTTTTGAGTTGTTGCTCGTACATATTTATAAGCAATTGGCTTTTGTGATAGGGAATACCCGATGCTTTCAATTTCTGACAAAAATAAATATGTAGTTCGGCAGCAGCAGCTTTATCGCCAAGGTATTTACAGTATTTGGTAATAATGCGTAAGAGTTTGCGTAAACTCTTTTTCACGTAATATAAGTTGGCTTGTGTTTTTAATTCCGTAAAGTGTTCATCTATTTCAGCTTTCACAGCAGTTATAAATGCTGATTTATCATGCGCTTGAAATAGTAAATAATCTAAAAACTCTTTATTGTCTTTTTTGTATTTGGCTAAGCTGAGACAAAGTTCTACTAATTGCTTTTGTGGCAGTTCGTGTAATTCTTTTTTTAGTTCGCTAATGCTTGATACTTTCAACGTAATAAATTAGGGATTAAATAGTGTGTAAGTATAATAATTCCCTGCTGTATTTTCAATTTTAAGCAGTAAGATTCCTTTTGAGAAATTAGCTATATGTATACTAGGGTTTACTCCTAAATTGTTTTTTTTGTATTCTATGGTTCCATCGGTACTGTAAATCTGCACACTCGCTATTTCTTGTTGTGCTGTGAAAATAGAAACGGTTCCAGCATCAAAGTTTTGCAAAAGCTTGTAAGGTGAGTTTGATTTTAATTCGTTAATACCAACCGGATAAATAGAAATACAATCTGCAATTGAATCTAATTTTGTGTATTGATTAATGTTGTTGCTAAAAAAACAGTTTAATTGTCCTGCACCATTAATTTGAGGCAGGGCACCAGGCGTATTAATTAAACACAATGAGCCAATGCCTTCTACCCAAATAGTAGTTTTGGTGTGAGAGGTTAGTGTATCTTCGGAGTGAAGGTAAAAAAAGCGGTGATTTTGAGTAACTAATGGTTTTGATATGATGGAGTCAACAATAAAATTGCCAGGATATTTAGGGTAGGGACTTCCAGGATTGGTAATGCTAATGGTATCATTTACTTGTAGCGAAAAATCGTATAGTAAATAATCTTTAGCAGGAGGTGGGTCTGCTAATAATCTTAAATACACCGTGCGACTTATGGTATCTTCTCTTACCACAAAATTTTTGAGGTAATGAAATTTATCTAAAAACGTATAATGTAAACCATTGATAAGAGTATCGCCAATGGTGTAATATTTATCTGTACCACATCCCGAATTGCAATTGGTAACATGCCATTCGCCATGGTATTTAAGCATAGGGATATATGCTTGAGCGTGCATCGCATTTGAACCTATCAAAATGCAAAGACCTACAATTATGAGTTTTATGTAACGAGAGGTAGTTTCAATAAACATATAATTATTTTTGTTAGGTAAATTTACTACAAATTACAGAGAGATGTACTAGAATACAACCTTATTATTGTATTGCCAGCTAATGATAAATGTCATAATAAAATGGAGCCTATGCAAAAACACTTACTAAGTCGGCATCAATGCGTCGTGGTCGTTTAGTTTTTGAATCTAATAAATACCAAGTAGTTTTAATTTTAGCGATGATGGTATTTGTATCAACATCATAAATATCAACATATCTAAATGATTTGGCGCCATCGGGTTCTACTACCCATGTTTTTGCCAATAATTTAGTATTGATAAAAGCTTGTTTTAAATAATCAATTTCATGGCGGCTAACTACCCACATGTATTGTTCGTTCATTTCTTTAGTGGCTACAGAGGTCCAATGAGCAATGGCTACTTCTTGTACCCATTTTAAATAAGAAATATTATTAACGTGGTTTTGCTCATCAATATCAATAGGAAGAATGGTAATGGGGTATTCAAATATTTTGTAGGTCATTTTAATTCAAATCATAAAAAAGCCAAAACAATCGTTTTGGCTTTTTGTGGTTAATTATTTTATTTCGAGTTTAAACACTTTAGATTCGTCTCTATCAGCTTTTAGTCTATCTAATATTAAGTTTTCGGAAATAGATTCAAAGCTACTAGGGAAAATTCGAACTTTTTCTTCCCTTATATCAAAAACAGAACGCTTAGTCATTTTACCATCCTTGGCAATTTTCACACAAGTTAAATATCCACCTGCACCTGATCGGTGAGCTGCAGGAGCTTCTGTTAATGGTAAGTCAATGTTTTTTGCATTATCTAAATAAAAGAAAAAATCTTCTCCTTTAAAGGTATGGTGATGGTATGAAAGATCTGCCGTTCCGCTACCTGATTGTTGTTTAGGAATTTTATTGCACCATATCGTTTTACCGTCTTTATCTGCTTTTAAAACTAAGATGTCATTATAATAGTATGTATAAGTTGTTGTAGTTGTTTTTCCATTATAGTGAGTATGTGTAACCATATAATACTCTTCTCCAATAATCATCACACTACCATCAGGATAAAATACCAATTTTCTGAAAGTAAGATTAGCTGCTTCTAAATCACCATCTTTGTTTTTCTTATCCATTTTTCTTTTAGTGCGTTCATTTTCGTATGCCTTTAAAGTCTCAGCTGGAAATTCGCAATAGGTAGTTTTTACACCTTTCACTGCGTTATTCGAATCATACTCTAAGCGAATAATATAAGCACCGTCAGAACCAATACTATTTTTTTTATCAGAGTAATAACCAACAATTACAATATCATGATTCAAATCTTCTGATAAAATCACAGATCTAGTGTATTTGTTAGCTAAATTAATTTTGAGAGCTTGTAAGGTATTCGTTTTTTGATTTACTCTAATTAATTCATAACGCGTAGCATTTTTATTTTCTCTATCAACTTCTCCATCTATGGAATTGTTAATTTTCACCTCTGATAACATATATATATTTCCTCTCGAATCAACTTCGTAGTCTAAGTTATTCATGTCGTATTCAGAGTAAGGCATTTCAATTTCAGCAGCGTATAATTTCTTCATTTTACTGTCAAATAAATTAAAGCCAATGATGTCCTTATTTAATTTATCTCTTCTTTCTTTTGGCTTAACTCGGTAAGTTACTAGCATTTTTGAACTGTCTGTAGAATAGTTAAAGCGGTATTTCCAAGTTGGATCCAAACGGCCAGTTTCTACTAAATTAATTTCTTTAGAGTCAAACTTTAACAAATCTTTATCGAAAGGCAAAGCGTTTAAACGTTCAGTTTCTGTTTTTCTATCCCATGTTGAGAAGAACCAATAGAAATCATTTTTCACACTGAAGAAACCTTCATCAGTTGGATGTTTTTCAAACTCTGGAAATTCAGCAGTTACCGTTTTTGTTACATTTTGGAAGGTTTTATCAAATATTTGAAATACTAAATCTTTTTCATCTTTTTGAAGATACACTTCTGCATATTGATCATTACTGAATTTGTAAAATCCTTTATCTCTGTGTTTTTTTACAGTTTCAAATTCATTACTATAACTATAAGAAATAGTTTGTGCGAAAAGTGAAGAGGAAATGGAAGCTAAGATTAGCAGGGCTTTTTTCATAGGTCTTGTTTTTTTATAAATGTATGCAATAATCTAGGTTGTACAAATAAAAAGCCTCCACTTTTAGCGGAGGCTTTCAAAATAAATCAATTTATGTTATTTCTTTTTAGCAGCGGCTTTCTTTGCTGGAGCTTTTTTAGCAGCCACTTTTTTCGGTGCTGTTTTTTTACTGGCAGCTTTTTTTACTGCTGCCTTCTTGGTCGAAGTTTCTCCTGCTAGTTTTACAACTTTAGCTTTTTTAGGAGCAGCTTTCTTAGCACCTTTTTTATCAAATGCTTTTGGCACTTGCGCAATAATCATCGCTTTTACTTCATCTAAAGTTAAAGCAGCTAATTCATCTGGTGTAAATTTACCACCACCATTTTTAATCAGTTTTAATTGCAGTTTGCCAAATTTAATTTGTGGACCCCAACGTGCATTTTCAACTGAAATTTTTTCTTCAGGCCAGTTTTGAATATAACGGTTCGCTTCTTTCTCTAATTTTTTCTCAATTAATTCATTGATATCATTTTGAGATAAATTATCAAAATCATAAGCTCTTGGTACATTAATAAACATGCCGTCATATTTAATAAATGGTCCAAAACGACCTTTACCTTTAGTTACACCTTTACCTTGGTAATGTGCTACTGGAGCATCCGCTTCCTCTTTTTCTTTAATAATTTCTAGCGCTTTTTCCATATCAACCGTTAATGGGTCGATGGTACGAGGAATAGAAATAAAAGCTTCTCCTAATTTAATATATGGTCCAAATCTTCCCACAGCAACAATCACTTCCATACCATTGTATTCTCCTAAAGTTAAAGGAAGTCTAAATAAATCTAGAGCTTCTTCTAAAGTAATGGTTTCAATACTTTGGTTTCTTCTTAAGCTAGCAAATTTTGGTTTTTCTTCTGAGCCTTCAATTGTTTCACCAATTTGTGCTAGAGGACCAAAGCGCCCCACACGCACCGATACTGGTTTCCCGCTTGCAGGATCTACTCCTAATATTTTTTCGCCACTAGCACGCTCACTATTTTCTGAAGTTGTTTCAACTGTTTTGTGAAAAGGTGTATAAAACGATTTCAACATTTTTTGCCAGTTCAAATTACCATCTGCAATCTCATCAAATTCCTCTTCTACTTTTGCTGTGAAATTAAAATCTAAAATAGTAGGGAAGTATTTCAATAAAAAATCATTTACTACCATTCCAATATCGGTTGGGAATAATTTTGATTTCTCTGCACCTGTATTTTCAGTTTTTGTAGCTTTAGTTAAATTTTGTTTCACTAAAGTTAATTGCACGTATTCTCTTGGTGTACCTTCTTTATCAGTCTTCTCCACATAGTTACGTTTTTGAACCGTACTAATAGTTGGAGCGTAAGTTGATGGACGACCAATTCCTAATTCTTCTAATTTCTTAACTAAACTAGCTTCCGTATAACGTGCTGGGTGATGCGTAAAACGTTGAGTTGCTGTAATTTCTTGACTTTCTAATTTTTCGCCTACTTTCATTGGAGGTAGCATCGATGAATTTTCTTCGTCAGAATCTTCATCATCCGTTCCTTCCATATATACTTTTAAGAAACCATCAAATTTCAACACTTCACCTTGTGCTACAAATAATTCAGAAGCACCGCTCACATTTACTTTTGCTGTTGTTTTTTCTAATTCAGCATCGCTCATTTGAGAAGCAATGGTGCGTTTCCAAATTAAATCATACAAACGTTGTTCGTTGCGCTCCCCGTCAATTACCGTTCTATCAATGTATGTAGGACGGATCGCCTCATGCGCCTCTTGCGCACCTTTACTCTTGTTTTTGTATTGTTTAGGATTATAATATTTAGCCCCGTAATTTTGATTAATAGCTTTGTTAGCTTGATCCATGGCTGTTTCCGATAAATTTACGGAGTCAGTTCTCATGTAAGTAATCTTACCTGCTTCATATAAACGTTGTGCAACTTGCATGGTTTGCGCAACCGAAAAACCTAATTTACGAGCAGCTTCCTGTTGCAAGGTAGATGTTGTAAAAGGTGCAGCTGGCGAACGTTTTGCAGGTTTTGTTTCTAAACTTTCAATCGTGTAAGAAGCTAATTTGCATTTTTCTAAAAATGCTTGTGCTTCTGCTTCTGTTGTATAACGTTTATCTAATTCTGCTTTTAAAATTCCAGTTCCTACTTTAAATAAAGCAGAGACTTTATAAGCTGATGTGGATTGAAATTTTTGAATTTCACGTTCTCTTTCAACAATTAAACGAACAGCTACAGATTGAACGCGTCCAGCCGATAAACTCGGACGAACTTTGCGCCATAAAATAGGTGATAATTCAAAACCTACTAATCTATCTAATACTCTGCGCGCTTGTTGAGCATTTACTAAGTTAATATCAATTTCACGAGGATTATCAATAGCCTTTAAAATAGCAGGTTTGGTAATTTCGTGAAAAACAATACGTTTAGTGTTTGCTTTTGTTAATCCTAATGTTTCGTATAAATGCCAGCTAATAGCTTCTCCCTCTCGATCTTCATCGGATGCCAACCAAATCATGTCGGCTCCCTTTGATAATTTTTTTAATTCAGCTATTACTTTTTCCTTATCTGGCTGTACTTCGTATGTTGGAGTGAAATTGTTTTCTATATCTACACCGAATCCCTTTTTTACTAAATCTCTAATATGTCCAAAACTAGATTTAACAGTAAAATCTTTACCTAAAAACCCTTCAATGGTTTTTGCCTTTGCAGGGGACTCGACAATAACTAAATTTTTTGCCATGTATATATATGTATATTAAAAAGTTCGCATTTTAAAGCTAAAAATTGATCAAATTGTTGGATTTTTTAACCCGTTTTTTGGATTTTTATTGCCTTAAAAGTTTGCAAAGGAAAAAAATTTAATCCGAATAAACCTAATTTTTATTTTACGGGAGACACTTTTTATCCATTTAGCGGCTATTTTTTTGAACTTAAATTACTGATTTTTAGTTATTTAAAATATTTCAAAAAAATATGGATTTAAGACTGTGAAAAATGGTTAACGTGTCAAAATGTCATAACAAAGCCTTATCTTTGCGTTTTTATTGATATACATGGAGAACAAAATAATAGACGAATCAAAACAAGGAGAAGCACTAGTTAGAGAAACCGAAAATAAGGGTGGAAAAAAGATGTTTTTGGAGAGCTATGGCTGCCAAATGAATTTTGCGGATAGCGAAATCGTTGCTTCTATTTTGATTGATAAAGGATATACCACAACAACCGATTATAAAGAAGCCGATTTAATATTTGTAAATACCTGTGCTATTCGCGAAAATGCCGAATCACGTGTTCGTCAGCGTTTATACGATTACAAAAAAGTAAAAAAGACCAATAAAAATCTATTAATTGGAGTGTTAGGTTGCATGGCCGAACGATTAAAACATCAGTTTTTAGAGCAAGAAAAGTTGGTGGATATGGTCGTTGGTCCTGATGCTTACCGCGATTTACCAAACTTAATTGCTATTGCCGAAGGCGGTCAACAAGCTATTAATGTGATTTTAAGTAAAGAAGAAACGTATGCAGATATTTCACCGGTTCGCTTAGATCATAATGGCGTAAGTGCATTTGTGAGTATTATGCGTGGCTGTGATAATATGTGTAGTTTTTGTGTGGTTCCATTTACGAGAGGAAGAGAAAGAAGTCGTGAGCCAGAAACTATTGTGAAAGAATGCCAAGAAGCATTTGATAAAGGCTATAGAGAAGTAACTTTATTGGGGCAAAATGTAAACTCTTATTTATGGAGTGGTGGCGGATTGAAGAAAGAAACTTTAACCGAAGAACAAAAAGCAAACTCAACCACTTTTGCCGAGCTATTAGAAATGGTAGCCTTAATAAATCCAGATTTGCGTGTACGTTATTCAACCTCACATCCAAAAGATATGGGTGATGATGTATTACACATGATGGCGAAGTACGAAAACATTTGTAAATACGTTCATTTACCAGTACAAAGCGGGAACAGCGATGTATTAGAAAAAATGAACAGAGGTTACACGCGCGAATGGTATTTAGATCGTATAGCAGCCATTCGTCGTATTATGCCAGATGCTGCTATTAGCGCGGATATTATTACAGGTTTTTGTGGGGAAACAGAAGAACAACATCAAGATACGTTATCTTTAATGGAAGACGTAAAATATGAATTTGCTTATATGTTTTCTTATAGCGAACGACCTAAAACATTAGCAGAACGTAAATATGAAGATGATGTTCCTGCCGAAATCAAAAGTAGAAGATTAACAGAAATTGTTGATGCACAGCGTAGACATAGTGAAATTAGAACGAAAGAAGGACTAGGAAAAGTTTACAAAGTATTAGTAGAAAATGTTTCCAAGAAATCAGCAGATATGATGAGTGGAAGGAATTCACAAAACACGGTTTGTGTTTTTCCGAAAGGAAATTTAAAGAAAGGTGATTATGTGAATGTGCTGATTACTAGCTGTACGAGTGGAACGTTGATAGGCGAGTGCGTTTAAGATTTTGAAGTATTAAGAAGTAAGTATAAAGTATTAAGATTGGTTTAATATAAATTTATGGCTCATAACTACAAAGATTTAAAGATTTGGCAACGATCAATTGATTTGGTTGATTTATGTTATGATTATGTTGGAGACTTACCGCAAGATGAACGTTTTAATCTGAAATCACAAATTGTTAGATGTGCCTGTTCTGTTCCTGCAAACATAGCAGAAGGTTGTGGAAAAAGAACAAAGAAACATTTCGCAGAGTTTGTTACACATTCATTAGGTTCTTGTTTTGAATTAGAAACTCATATAATTATTTGTGATAGAAGAAAATTTGGCAAAGAAGAATTAAGAAATAAAATATTACTGGAATTATCAGAATTAAAGAATATGATTTTCTCTTTCAGAGAAACTTTAGAATAGAAAGTAAAATCAATCTTTAATCTTGATACTTTAATCTTATAGTACTAATAATGACATTACAAGAAATAAAACAACGCTTCGGGATAATGGGTAACAACCCGCTACTTGAAAGAGCAATTGATGTGGCTCGACAAGTGGCACCTACTGATTTGAACGTTTTAATTAACGGAGAAAGTGGAACTGGTAAAGAAGTATTTCCTCAAATTATTCATCAAAATAGTTCTCGTAAACACGGACAATACATTGCCGTAAACTGTGGTGCTATTCCCGAAGGAACCATTGATAGCGAATTATTTGGGCACGAAAAAGGATCATTTACTGGCGCTCACGAAGCTCGTAAAGGTTATTTTGAAGTAGCAGATGGTGGAACAATTTTTTTAGATGAAGTAGGGGAGTTGCCATTAACGACTCAGGCGCGTTTGTTACGTGTTTTAGAAACAGGCGAATACATCAGAGTAGGTA
>SYEI01000263.1 GCA_005800865.1 Bacteroidota bacterium
AAGATAAAGGCGAAGAACAAAAGCAATTAAGTAAAGAATTTGTTCGCAGATGGTTAATTGAAAATGGATTTCAAGGAAAAGATGGACAAAAAGTACCAGAAATGAACGAAGCTTGGGTTCAAGAAATTTCTGATAGATATATTGAACTATACGAAAAAGTAAGTGGTGATAAATTTATCAAACACCCAACAGATAACCTACAAGAACGCGTTGAAAAGAACATTTTAGCTGCTTTAGCCAAATTAGGTTAATCATAGAGTTACCAACATTTTAAAAACAGTGCATAGGATATATGCGCTGTTTTTTTATTTTTACCACAAAATAAACAACAACATAATGTATCAAAAAATAAGCAACAACATTCTTGAAACTATTGGAAATACGCCATTAGTAAAAATTAATTCTATTACTAAAGATTTGCCTTGCACGGTATTGGCAAAAGTGGAAACGACTAATCCTGGAAACTCTATTAAAGACCGTATGGCTTTAAAGATGATTGAAGATGCAGAGAAAGATGGTCGTTTAAAACCAGGAGGAACTATTATTGAAGGAACTAGTGGTAATACCGGAATGGGTTTAGCTATTGCAGCAATCATCAAAGGTTACAAATGTATTTTTACAACTACTGATAAACAAAGTAAAGAAAAAGTTGATGCCTTGCGCGCTTTTGGTGCAGAGGTTGTAGTTTGTCCAACAGACGTTGAACCAGAAGATCCAAAATCTTATTATTCAGTATCTTCTCGTTTAGTAAAAGAAGTTCCTAATTCATGGAAACCTAATCAATACGACAATAAATCGAATTCTGTTGCTCATTACGAACAAACTGGTCCTGAAATTTGGGAACAAACCGAAGGGAAGATTACTCACTTAGTAGTGGGTGTTGGAACTGGTGGAACCATTAGTGGAACTGGAAAATATTTAAAAGAAAAAAATCCAAATATTAAAGTATTAGGTATTGATACTTACGGTTCTATTTTCAAAAAATTAAAAGAAACAGGTATCATTGATAAAAATGAAATTTACCCATACATCACTGAAGGTATTGGCGAAGATTTTTTACCAGAGAATGTTGATATCGCTTTAATCGATCATTTCGAAAAAGTAACGGATAGAGACGCAGCTATTATGACTCGTCGTATTCCTCGCGAAGAAGGTATTTTTGCTGGTAACTCAGCTGGTTCAGCTATGGCTGGTTTAATGCAAATGAAAGATATGTTTAAACCTGGTGATGTTGTTGTGGTTATTTTTCATGACCATGGAACTCGTTATTTAGGTAAAATGTTTAATGATGATTGGATGCGTGATAGAGGTTTCTTAGAAATTAAAAAGCCTAAAGCCATTGATTTAATTTCATCTCATAAAAACCAAAAATTATTAACGGTGGAAGCTAATGCTTCTGTATCTGATGCTTTAACAACCATGAATAAGTTTGGCATCTCACAAATTCCAGTAAAAGATGGAAATAATTTTGTTGGTTCTTTAAACGACTCTTTCTTGTTTTCTAAATTAATAGAAGATAGTTCTATTAAAAACAAAACGGTGAAAGATGTGATGCAAGCACCATTTCCTTTTGTAACGGATCAAACGTTGATGGAAGATATTTCTAAATTAATTACTAAAGAAAATAATGCGGTATTAATGACTGATTTAGCAGGTACAACCCACATTATCACTAAACATGATTTAATACAAGGAATTTCTCAAATGAGTAATTAACCACTTATCATCTCTTATATCTGATTGCAAAATTTAACAATTAAGACTAAATAATTAACCTTAACTTGTTACAACCTAATTTTAATTATTATGAAAAAAATAACCATCCTAGCTTCTCTATTTTTTGCATTAACTATTAATGCACAAACAAAGCGACCAGATAATTGGTTTAATTTAGATGCTACCAAAGACAATGTTAATGGTGTAAGTACAGAGAAAACATACGAAGAGCTATTGAAAGGCAAAAAATCAACTACTATTATTGTTGGAGTTTTGGATAGCGGTGTTGATTATAAGCATGAAGATTTAAAAGATATCATGTGGACCAATCCAGGTGAAATTGCTGGTAATGGTATTGATGATGATAAGAATGGTTATATTGATGATATTCATGGATGGAACTTTATGGGTAACAAAGATGGAACCAATGTTGCTAAAGATAATTTAGAGTTAACACGTGTTTACAAAGATTTAAAAGCTAAATACGACGGAAAAAGTATCGCTGATTGCAAAACAAAAGCCGATAAAAAAGAATTTAAGTTTTGGCAAATTGTTAAAGCAGATTATGATAAAGAGTTTGCTCAATCCGAAGCTCAAGCAAATCAATATAAATTTATAAACGATGCAGTTTCTGGAGTAGTTGAAAAAATCAAAAAAGAAAAAGGCGTAGAAAAAGTAACTTTAGAAGATTTAAAGGCATTTGATGCTAAAGATCAAAAAGATAAACAAGGTAAAGCGATTGCTTTAGCTCAAGGTTCAAAAGGAATGGAAGTTGAAGAATTGTTAGAACAATTAGCTGAAGCTTTAAAATCAATGGATGGTAGCCGTTTAGATGTTAACGCTGATACTCGTGCTATTGTTGGAGATAATTACAACGATATTAATGAAAAATATTATGGCAATGGCGATTGTAAAGGTCCAGGTGCATTCCATGGAACTCACGTAGCAGGTATTATTGCTGCATCTCGTAAAAACGGTATTGGGATGGATGGTGTAGCTGATAATGTTCGTATTATGAGTGTACGTTGTGTGCCTGATGGCGATGAACGTGATAAAGATGTAGCTAATGCGATTCGTTATGCAGTTGATAATGGCGCTGTTATTTTAAATATGAGTTTCGGTAAAAAATATTCTCCAGGTAAAAAAGCAGTAGATGATGCAGTAAAATATGCAGAGAGCAAAGGTGTGCTATTAATTCATGCTGCTGGTAATGCTTCTGATGATATTGATGAAGTAATTCATTATCCTTGTAAAAAATTACAAAACGGAAAAACCCCTTCAAACTTTATGGATGTTGGCGCATTAAGCTGGAGACCAGATGATGAAATTGCAGCTCCATTTAGTAATTACGGAAAAGAAACTGTTGATATTTTTGCACCAGGTGTGGATATTCACTCAACTGTACCAGATAACAATCAATACAAAGATGCCAGTGGAACTAGTATGGCTGCACCTGTTGTTGCTGGCGTAGCAGCTGTTTTAAAATCATATTTCCCTGAATTAACTCCAAAACAAATCATTAAAATTTTAACTAAGTCTTCTATTAAAACCTACAAATCAAAAAAGGTAATT
>SYEI01000035.1 GCA_005800865.1 Bacteroidota bacterium
AATCAGAGAAATTACTTCGCAATTTTCTTGTTTATCACATTACCATTTTGCTTAACAACGTTAACGATATATATTCCATTATTCAAAGAGGAAATATCTAGCTTTATTACATTATTTGCTGTGATATTGATATTTGCTTGTGAAAACACCAATTTTCCAGTCATATCATACATTTCAACTGACTTTACCGTATTATCTACCTTTATAGATTTTAAATTAAGCGCGCTTTCAGTGGTAAATACCATCATGTCATCTTCAAAAGCGTTCGTTAAATTATAACTTGATCCTTTAACTTTCTTACTCATTCTTAACACAAAATCAGAATTCGTCCCTAACTCTTCACCAACTACTGCCACCGACGAACCTACTTCATATTTATTTCCTGTTTCAATATTTTCAATCCATATCGAAGTATAGGCATCTGCATTTGTAACCGCCACATCAATATAATAAACCCCTGCCTTTGGAGTAAAGATTCCTAAAGGAATAGTTACTTCATCCGATTTACTATCAATCACATTTCTAATGAGTTTTTTATTGATTGAATTATCTACCATATAAAGAGCTGGTGCAATAGGAACCGGGAATTTATGGTATGATGCATCATATTTTTCATCGTAATTAAGAGTTGCGTCTTGATTAAAATTGATTGTATTTTCATGACTGTAAGGAACCAAGGCTGAATGTAACATCAATTTGATATCTCCGATATTCTTTTTACGGTAGAACTCAGTTGTGTGATTATCCACTTTACAAGCTTCAGTAAAAGTTAAACTATGAGCCAAAGGACTGGCAGTTGTCTCAACATAAAACCCTTGAAATGGCGGTAATATTGTAGTACCAAAAGTGGCGAAATAATCAGAATAATTTCCATTATCAGTAAAATAAATATTATCCGTCATTCTTAATTTGGTAACGGCAGCATAGTCAATATGACTTGCATAAGGATTACCAACTAAATGCCAACCATCTCCAAAACCCGCATTATAGCTAAGCCCCGTCAAAGCAATATCTCCATAATTAGGAATACCTCTGTTGTCAATAGTTTTTGCAAACCACGTTGTAGCCGATCCGTCATCAGCTAATAATAACTGATAACCGGTACCTGGAACTAAAGATGTTGCTGAGCCACTAACTGGAACAAAAGAATTACTTGTTTCATCGTACGTGTGCATTGACGGAGTTCCATTAAATACATCTCCATCAACGCCTTGAGGTCCTCCTATTCCATCATAAGCGCCAATACCCGCTATAAAAATTTCATTATCCCAATCAGCTACAGTACCATTTTGTGTAGGTGAAGATAAATCGTAATACTGCCCAGGCATATCATTTATAAATTTTTGAATCATTAAATTTCCAGTAAATGAAATCGAGGCTGTGTTAGTAATTGGCGCTAAACGTGCAGAGGCATTGATATCACTTCTTAAATACAATCTGCTATTTGAATTACAATTACCGCTAACCATCACTAAATCATTAGTTACATTCTGTATGCTATTAAATCTAACGCCCGCACCACCTGTATTATTGATTTTAACATTAAAGGCTGTACCTGTGCCTGTACCACTAACAGTTTGAGTGGACGCAGAAGTGCCATTAAAAACTAAAGTATCATTTACATTATTCAAAGAAATAGCTCCATTAGCCGTTAAATTCCCCCCAACTGATAATTTTGCTGGAGTGATACCATCAGAAATCATAGAACCATTCATGAAAAAATTATTCAAAATAGACAGGTTACCAGCCAAAGTTTTAGTACTTACTGCCATAATGTTTAGATTATAGAATGTGGTGTTTAAAACTGAAGGGGCATTGCCTGCATAGGTAACTGTATTGGTAGCCTCAGTGCAAATGAAATTAGCTGCTGCCAATCCACCTGGATTTGCATACATAGTTAAACTTGACCCGCTTTTATTAATCCACTTATTTGACCCCCCGCATGAAATCCTTCCGTTAAACGCCGTGGTTGATGAATTATTTAAAGTAACATTTCCAAAATTAACTACCTGAGTATTTGTATTTTGAATGGTAATTGTATTCCTTTTATTTATAACGGTACCTGCGGCTATTGTACAGTTCTTTTGAATATACCAATCTCCCGGTGCTGTATAAACCGTAGAAGAATAGAACGTAGCTCCTGCTAACTGCATGTATAGACGAAGAGATGTAACCACCGTACCGTGGTTAGTGAAATCGCCTTTAACGCCTAATCTATTTGAGTTACCTCTGAACGTGGCTCCTGCATTGATTACAATAGATTTACAGTAAGATGTGGTAACATTTAATGTGATTGTATGACTACTTGCAATAATCACATCGTCATCTGCGTCTGGAAAACCATCAGTGTCTGAGCCAGATGTAACGGTCCATGAAGCAGGCGCTGTCCAATTACCAGAAGCAATAGAACTGAAATTAGCCCCCTGTACTATAGATGCTAGCAATAATAATAAAGTAAAAGTTATAAATTTCATAATAAGTGTATTTTGAGAAGTAAAGATACCAAAAAAATTCAATTTTGAAAAAATTTAACAATTAATTGCCAATTTTTCATCTTTAAGTAAATCTTTAATAAAAATAAAGGAAATAACGAAGATCAGCTGTATGGTAAAAGGGTTTAAGGAGGCTGTTAGCCAAGATTCGTATTGATTTGAAAATAAAACAGCATACAAAATAGGAATGGCAGCACGGTTGAGTTTTGCTGCTTTCAAAAATGTGATGAGCAAACCTCCTAAAAACAAAACAAGACCAATAAGCCCTACATCAAGCCATAATGTTAAATAAGAATTATGGGCAGCTCCCTCATGACCTAATAAACTTAAATACTCATAATTTTTACGATAAATATATTCTGTATAGCTAAATCCTTTGCCTAAAAAAAAGTTTTCATTTATCTGTTGCCATGCAAATTGCCATGCAACTTCTCTTCCCGATCCGTTTTCAATTGTACTAACCCTTAACTCTTCACCCAATCCCAAAGAGGTAATAATTTCAGTCATATTATCTGAAATAAGATTATAAACAAAAGCCGTTGCGATAAAAATGAAAAAACCAACGATTGGAGAAATCTTATAAAAACGTTTGAAGAAGAAAAATAGCAAGGTAGAAACCAAAGATGTTCGAGCACCACACTTTAGGAGCGAGTAAAAGCATAGTAGATAAACAATAACTTTCTGCCCTCTGGTTAGCAATTCTGGATTATCATCGCTACTAATGCTAAAGAAAACTAAAAACAAAAATACATATAATCCTAAACCGTTTGGATTACCCAATAATCCCCTGTATCTACCAGCCAGGATCGTTAAATCAGATTTAAAAAAATTAAAAACAATTCCTAATACAAGTATCACGCAAACCAAAAAAATAACGCTTCTAATAAATGTATCACCATATTTTTGATAAACAAACCAAACATAATTTGGAACAAAACAAAATAATAAAATGTATGACAAAACCTTTTGTGCCGATAAAAACATATTTGGATTAAAAAAAATACAAATTAAGGCTACCAAAAAAAACGGAATAAAATACTTATAAAAATCTATTTTCTGATTAAGATTTTTAATCTGCATGTAGGAAAAAAGACTAATTAATAATATATATATATTTTTAATATTAGCAGCAAATGAAAGTGAGTGAGAACGGCTATCCGACAAGGTCAAAATGAGAAAAAAACCGAGCAAAATTTCTAAATGCATTTCCCTTTTATTCATCAACAACAACATAATTGGCAGTACAATGTAAACCAAAGGACCGGTATAGATTCCAAAAATGATCCAAATACTACCTATGAGTAAAAGCTGCTTATTATCTGCAAATAATTGTTTCAAAATAAAAGTTTAAATAATAATTAATTTACAAATTAGCCAATTTACACCTGGAACTCGAAATGG
>SYEI01000264.1 GCA_005800865.1 Bacteroidota bacterium
TTAGGAACTGTTTTTCAAGACATCTTAGATCCTAATTTAACTTTGATGCCAAACTCACTTAAAATAACACCAATTGCGGCAAATGATGCTTATAATTGCATTGGAAATGTTGGTATTACTTTAGCCGCTGGCGATGGAGTATTAGCCAATGACTTTAGCCCTGATGGATCTGTTCTATCTGTCGTCGTTTTAACAAATCCCGCCCATGGAACTGTCAATTTAAATACAAATGGTGCTTTTACCTTTAACCCAGCTGCAGGGTATTCTGGTACAGACAGCTTTACTTATACGCTCACAAGTGCCAGTGGTAAAACAAATACTGGAACTGTAAACATAACAATATCTACACCTATAATTTTTGTTAATGGTGCGGCTTCAACAACTGGAACAGGTACTTTAGCAGACCCTTTTAAAAATGTAAGCAGCATTACAGGTACCGCCTCAAGTCCTATTTTTATATATACAGGTGCCAGTGGTACGAATTTAACATTAACAAATAATCAAAAAGTAATAGGCCAAGGAGCAAAAACAAGTTTAGTAACATTACTAAATCTTACTGTGCCTAGTTATAGTAACCCTTTACCCTCTACTGGTGGAATAAATCCAACTTTTTCGGTTATAAATTTAAAATCTGGTAATGAAATTCAAGGGGTAACATTAACTGGAAGCACAGCCAGCATAACTGGCTCTAATGTTGGAAATTTAAAAGTAAGAGATGTTTCTATTACCGGCGGTGGAAATCCCATTTCTGTAAATTTAAATGGCGGAGGTATTTTGGATTGTATTTTTACAAGTATTTCTAAAAATGGAAGTTCTGCTGGAATATCTATAAAAAATGCAACTGGAAGTTTTGAAGTTTCTGGTACAGGAAATACTCCTGGTTCTGGAGGAACGATTCAAAACACAACAAACAATGGTGCAGAATTTACGTCATGTACAAGTATCTCATTAAAAAACATGATTTTTACTAATACAGGACCTTTTGGTATTAAGATTGAAAATCTAAATAATTTTACTCTAAACAATAGTACATTAACTAATTCCGGCTCTAATATTGCCAGTTCAGAAACAGGTGGTATATATGCGAAAAATCTAACTGGAACCTGCTCTATTACCAATTCGAATATTAACGATTCATGGGGTCGTGGTTTTTACTCTAAAAATGATACTGGAACTTTAAATTTCAACGTAACTAACAGCCAATTTAAAAATGCCTTTAATAAAGCAAATGGAGGAAGTAATTTTATTTTTGAAGGTTACGGAAGCTCAAACAACACTTTAACTCTAAAAGGAAATGATTTTTCTAATGCAAAAGAGTATGGTTTAACTTTAAATTTTGGAGATACTTCAACAAATACAATTCAAATTGGAGGAAATACTGCTGGCGATGGGAATACAATAAATGGTGCTATTTCGAGTCCGGGCAGTAATGGTCTTTCATTACAATCAAATGGAAATGCTACAGTAAACTATAATATAATAAGAAATACATTAAAATCTAGTTTTAATGGCTCTTTTCCTTGTTTAGTTGGAAATCAAGGAACACTTACAATGAATGGTCGTATTAATTTTAATATAATTGAAGGAGCTGGTATTAATACATTATCAAACGGAATTCATGTTGCTGCATATGGAAACGCTAACCATATAACTGAAATTAGTAACAATACAATTACTAATGCAGGTAATTATGGTATCTTTTCTGAAGCAAATGATAATGGTATATCTGGTTCTGGCAGAATGGATGCTACAATAAAAAACAATACTATTACCGTTCCTGAAAATTCTTATGCTAATCTTGGTATTGTTTCTTATGCAGATAATACTGCTAGCACAATGAAAAATGCTGCAAATATTGCTGGTAACATTACAAATACACCAACCGTGATAGCCTCGGGAACTTTTAATGTTTTTTCTTCAGGAACTAATTCTGAAGTAATATTACAAGGTGCTACAGTCTATGCCAATGGTTCTGGTAATAGATCCGCACAATTAAAAACCTTCTGGGATGCAAACAATATTAATCCAGGAACAGCAGTTCATGAAACTGGCACTGGAACTATACGATCAGGAATAGTTGAAGTTCCCAATAATGCATCAGCATCAAAAATAGCTGCTCCAAAAAATACCGAAGAAACTGGAACTCCAAGTACAGAAAATCAAACTATCATTGAATCAAATTCTAATTTAACTGCAAAAAGTAGTTCTGCAAAAATAACTGCCCAAACAATTACATCTGGTTCATTTACATTACCTACAGGAAAAAGTACTATAATAACATTTAGTGCTACTATAAATGCAGCTAATGTTTTACCTGCAAATACTTGTTCTGTCACAAATCAAGCTTCAGTTAGTGGAAGCAATTTTTCAACAGTAAATTCAAATATCACGACAACATCTATTAAACCAGCAAATGCAACTGTTTCTACTGATACCCAAAATATTGCTTGTTTAGGAAACACAACGGTAACTTTAAATGCAACTTGCCCACTGGGAACAACTGCAACATGGTACACTTCATTATCAGGAGGAACTAGTTTTGCAACTGGAGCATCTGTTACCGCTACTCCTACAACAAATAATACAACTTACTGTGTTGCCTGTGAAACAGTTTATTGCGCTAGTGATCGATTGTTAGTAAAAACCATTACCGGAACACCATCAACTTCATCAACTCCCGAAGCAGTTAGTGCTTGTGATAGTTATACTTGGCCTGCAAACGGTATTAAATATACAGCGTCTGGAACTTATACATATACTGTTGGCTGTGATACAAAAACACTTAATCTTACAATAACTCCATCTACAATTGCCCCTGATGAAATAGTAGCAGAATGTGATTCTTATACGTGGCCAGTAAATGGAACTAAATATACAGCGTCTGGAACATATACAGAAGTTGTAAATTGTGAAACTAGAACTCTAAAACTTACCATTACGCCTAAAACTAGTTCTGCTGTTGAAACTAAAAAGGAATGTGATTCTTATACATGGTCGGTAAATGGAACTAAATATACAACGTCTGGAATTTATACTCATACTGTTGGATGTAACACAAAAACTTTAAATTTAACTATTACAAATTCAACTAGTTCTTCACAAACAGAATCTGCTTGTGATAGTTATATTTGGTCTGCAAACGGAATTAAATATACAAGTTCTGGAACTTATACATATACTGCTGGCTGTGATACAAAAACCTTATTCTTAACAATTAACAATACATCAGTAATTACAAAAACCGTGAGCTTGAATTCTGGAATATTATCATCAAATCATTCAGGAGCCTCTTATCAATGGTTTAAATGTCCAAATACAATGCTTACAAATGAAACTAATCAATCTTACACTCCTTTAACTGTCGGTGATTATAAGGTTGAAATAACTGTAGGAGATTGTAAAATTACTTCAGATTGTATTACAGTAACAACTTTAGGTCTTGATGAATTGCAACAAAATCAGTTTAAACTTTATCCAAATCCAAGCAAAGGGATCATTAATATTGTAACTGCTAATAAAGGAAATTACAATATAATAGATCAATCAGGAAAAATTATAAAATCTGTTTATCTCGATCAAGATATAATAAATACTATAAATATGGAAAATGTTTCTGATGGTGTTTATATCCTAAAAAATAATAGTGATCCTAGAATTAAAGCTCAAAAAATTATAATAAGTAAGTAATTTCTTTAATACCAAAAAATAAAA
>SYEI01000265.1 GCA_005800865.1 Bacteroidota bacterium
ACATTTGCTAATTTTGGAAATAAGCGAGTAGGGCTAGCAACTGGTGCATATGATCTAAAGAAAGGTTTTTTTCCTGAATTCCAATTTGCAAAACCTGCACCTAAATCCATTTCTTCCCATTGATAAGTAAGCGCATCACCATTTGGATCAGTTGCAGAGCCTGTTAATTGAAACGGAGTGCCTTTTGGAACTACATAACTAGGGCCAGCTGTAACAGTTGGCGCACTATTTCCTGATGCAGTCATTACATCACAGCTATTACCACCACCAGTTTGAATAAAATTTGTAAGTGCATCATAACTGATACCATGAAAATAGGCAATACTATTACTTGCTAAATCCTGACCAGTACAAATTCCTGCATAAGCCATGATAGTAACGCCACTGCCAGGTTCTACTGCGTTTGCTGAACTTCCATTTCCTGAACAAGAACCTGCATTTCCATTAAACGTGTGGTTACAATTAAATTGATGACCAACCTCATGTGCTACATAATCAATATCGTATGGATCGCCAACAGGATTTGGACTACCAGTAATACCACGAGCTTTTTGCGTATTACTACAAACAACTCCTAAGCCAGCTAAACCTCCGCCACCAGTACTAAAGGTATGGCCAATATCAAAATTTGCAGAACCAATTTGGCTAGTAATTAAGGATTGACTTTTTGTAATTAATGTACCTGCATTGTTATTTTCAGCAACTGTATATCCAGTTCCAGGAACGCCATATAATACTAAGGTTGTGGTGGCAACTAAAACTAATTTTGTTGCTACTTCTGTTTCATACACACCGTCAACACGATTAATCGTTGTAACCACTTTTGCTAATATTTGAGCTGTAGTAGGAGTATTTGTTCCTGTGCCACAGGCTGCTCTTGCATATTCGCCAGTGCAACCAACTGCAATACGATATGTTTTTAAATTTGCCCCAGCACAAATTGCTGTTGGAGAAGCTGTTTTTTCGACACTGCTATTATTGTCTAAATTATCAATAACACCTTCGCATATTCCTCTTTCAGATAATGGTTTATTAAAATCAGACGTGTAATATGATATATAGTCATCAACATTCCATTTACAATAAGGATCAATATAAATATCCCCATTCGAACTGCGAATCATACCATGAAAGCCATACTCAGTTAAGTCTAATTTTCCACTAGCATATGTATCATCAATACCTCTTACGTTATAAGTTCTAATATTTGGATAACTAAATTGTAACGCGTCTTCCATTACTGGCGACTCAGTTACTTTAAAGTTTTGTAAAGTGCCATCAGGCATGGGTAAACTTATCACAACTGATGAATATTCTACCGGTATATTTTTATCTAAAGGAACAGATGCTAATAATGTTTTAACAGAATTAATATCTAAATGAAATGTTTTATATTTTTCGGGAACGATGTCGCGTTTACCAGTAATTGATATTTGATTTTCGTTTACTTCTTTCCATAATGCTTGATTTGATTGAGCATTTATTGATAAACAGGAAAGGATAAAACTTGCAAGAGTAATTGTTTTTTTCATGGGTTGAATTTAATCTATTAATAAATTTAAGAATCTAAATCGAAAAAAGCAAAATTCAATAAAAATACAGTTTTGTTTTTTTAACATTTAATTGAATGATAATATGACCGCCGTCATGTATTTGCAGGTAAATAAATAATATATTTGTGTATAAAATAAAACTTAAACCACATTACCATGAAAAAAGTATTTTTAATGTTAGCTTTCGCTGGATTAGTAGGAAGCGTATCTGCATCAACTAATTTTGACGATAAGGATAAAGGAAAAAAAGAGTGTAAAAAAGAAACTAAATCTTGTTGCAAAGAAAAAGCAGGAGCTGAAGGAAAAGCTTGTTCTGGCGAAGCAAAAGCTGGCGAGAAAAAAGCTTGTTGCAAAGACAAAAAAGCAGCTGAAACTAAAGCAGAAACAAAATAATTTTTGCCCATTAATTTTAAAAAGCTCATTCGCCTTTTGGTGGATGAGCTTTTTTTGTTGTGGCTTCGGCTCCGCTCAGCCACCAGTTAGAATTGGAACATTGATCGTAGCTGAGGTGTTTGTGTTCGGTGGCTGAGCGGAGTCGAAGTCAACGATGAACAACACTATTTCCCTTGTTTATAAATCTGGTTTGAATTACTCGTATTTTTTTGCTTTATTTGTTCAACTGATTTAAAACAATTTAAACCTATGAAAGTTGGAATTCCATCGGAAATATCCCCAAATGAGTTAAGAGTTGCTGCAACTCCCAAAACAGTTAAACGATTGCAAAAGCAAGGATTTGAAGTTTACATTCAAAGTGGGGCAGGTACAAAAGCAAACTTCTCTGATAAAGATTTTGAAGAAGCAGGCGCTAAAATAGTTGCTACTGCGGCTGATATCTATGGTAAATCAGATATCGTATTGAAGGTAAAAGAACCTTCAATGGAAGAAGTTGATTTGATGCACGAAGGCATGGTCATGTTGAGTTATTTGTGGCCAGCACAAAATCAACCTTTATTACAAAAGTTAGCGGATAAAAAAGTAAATGCGGTAGCAATGGATGCGATTCCTCG
Source organism: Bacteroidota bacterium (assembly GCA_005800865.1). GTDB lineage: Bacteria > Bacteroidota > Bacteroidia > B-17B0 > Aurantibacillaceae > UBA4416. The sequence goes on from SYEI01000265.1 coordinate 2,561, forward strand.
TATTTCCAGAGCGCAAAAAATGGACGTTCTATCATCAATGGCAAATATTGCTGGATATAGAGCGGTTATTGAAGGATCTTACCATTTTGGTCGCTTTTTAAACGGACAAATTACTGCTGCCGGAAAAGTAGAGCCTGCAAAGGTTTTAGTAATTGGAGCAGGTGTTGCCGGATTAGCCTCTTTAGGAGCTGCAAATTCGTTAGGCGCTATTGTTAGAGCATTTGATACTCGTAAAGAAGTTGCTGAGCAAATTCAATCCATGGGTGGAGAGTTTTTGACAGTTGAAATAGAAGAAGACGGCGCAACTTCATCAGGTTACTCAAAAGAAATGAGCCCTGCATTTATTGAAGCCGAAATGAAATTGTTTTTAGAACAAGCTAAAGAAGTTGATATTGTTATTACAACTGCTCAAATTCCTGGCCGACCAGCGCCAAAATTGTGGTTAGATTATCACGTGGCTGCCATGAAACCAGGTTCTGTTATTGTTGACTTAGCAGCAGCAACTGGTGGTAACTGCGTGGAAACTAGAAACGGAGAAATTTATGTAACTCCTAATGGAGTTACTATCGTAGGTAAATTAAATCAATTACCTTCTCAAGCATCTCAATTATATGGTAATAACTTATGTCACTTATTAGATGATATGGGTAAAGCCGAAAAATGGAAAATTGATATGGAAGATGCCGTTGTTTCAAGAGCAATGGTAACTTATAACGGTAAAATTAACTGGCCACCTGCACCACTTCCAGTAAGTCCAACAGCAGGAGGAGCTAAAAAAGTAGTAGCACCAACGGCCGAAGAAATTAAAATATCGGATGCCGAAAAATCGAAAAAAGCGGCTACCACAACGGTTATTAGTTTAGCTGTAGTTGGCGGTTTATTGTTATTAGTAGGGGCATTTGCACCTCCTGAATTCATTCAACACTTTACGGTATTTATTTTAGCGGTGTTTGTTGGTTGGCAATTAATTACCAACGTAGCACATTCGTTACATACACCCTTAATGGCGGTTACTAATGCCATTAGTGGAATTATTGTGGTTGGTGGTTTATTGCAAACCAAAGATGATTTATCAAATCCTATGACCATTTTAGCTGGTATCGCTATTTTAGTTGCCAGCATTAATATTGTTGGTGGATTTGTAGTAACTCACCGAATGTTGAAAATGTTCAAAAAATAGTTCATCAATAAACTAAAGAACATTTAAAACGAAATAAAATAATTAAAAACAAAAACAGTTAAAATATAAATTATGTTTTTTATCGAAAAAGAAATACAAATGGCAGCATATTTATTTGCAAGTATCCTGTTCATTTTAAGTTTAGGAGGTTTATCCTCACAAGAATCAGCAAAACGCGGTGTTATGTTTGGTATTGTTGGTATGATTGTGGCCATCATTGCAACTGTTCTAGGAGAAGGCGTTGCAGGTCAGGTTTATATTATTGTTGCCATTGCCATTGCATCCGTTATTGGTTTAATGTTGGCACGTAAAGTAGAAATGACAGCTATGCCTCAATTAGTTGCTATCTTACATAGTTTTGTAGGTTTAGCAGCTGTGTTAGTTGGTTTTGGTTCTTACTTAGATCCACACACACACACGTTAACTGGCGCGGCACACACTATCCATTTAGTGGAGGTGTTTGTTGGAATTTTTATTGGTGCTATTACATTCACTGGTTCTATTATTGCTTGGGGAAAATTAGATGGAAAAGTTCCTTCTAAACCTTGGAGTTTTAAAGGACTACAAACAATGAATTTAGTGTTGCTTGTTGTTTGTACTATCCTTGGTGTTTTATATTGCAAAGCTGACGGAACTAGTGGAATGTTATACCTTGGTATCATGACGGCTATTGCTTCGTTTATTGGTGTTGTATTAGTAATGGCTATTGGTGGTGGAGATATGCCAGTAGTAGTATCAATGTTAAACTCTTATTCAGGTTGGGCAGCAGCGGCAGCGGGCTTTATGTTAGGTAACGATTTATTAATTGTTACTGGTGCATTAGTTGGTAGTTCAGGTGCTATCCTTTCAATGCATATGTGTCATGCAATGAATCGTTCTTTCTTTTCAGTAATATTTGCAAGCGGTTCGGGTAATGGCTCTGGTGGCGAGAAAAAAGCCATTGAAGGAGAAGTAACAGCTTTAAACCACGAAGAAGTTGCGGGCTTATTAAAAGAAGCAAGATCGGTAGTGATTGTTCCAGGTTATGGTATGGCAGTTGCAAAAGCACAATATCCTATTTATGATATGGTTCAATTTTTACGTAAAGCAGGCAAGAATGTACGTTTCGCCAATCATCCTGTAGCTGGTCGTTTACCAGGACATATGAATGTATTATTAGCCGAAGCTAATGTACCTTATGATATTGTAATGGAAATGGACGAGATTAACGATGATATGCCAGATACAGACGTAGTGATGGTAATTGGTGCTAACGATGTTGTAAATCCAAGTGCGCAAGATGATCCAGCAAGTTCTATTTACGGCATGCCAGTAATTGAAGCATGGAAAGCAGAGAAAGTGATTATCATGAAACGTTCGATGAGTGCTGGTTACTCAGGAGAAGACAATCCTTTATTTTACAAACCAAA
>SYEI01000036.1 GCA_005800865.1 Bacteroidota bacterium
CTATTTAATGGTTACATTTAACGAATGAAAAAACTATTCATATTTACATTTAGTACTTTATCATTACTCATTTCTTGTAAAAAAGAAAAAGAGTCAATTCAGGTAAGTAGTGGCGATATAACAGAATCTGTATATGCATCTGGTAAAGTAAAAGCTATTGATCAATATAATGTTTACTCTACAGTAAACGGTGTGCTACAAAACATTGTAGTTAATATTGGCGACAATATCACAAAAGGACAAACGCTTTTAGAAATTGACAATATAACTTCTGAATTAAATACACAAAACGCAAGAGTTGCTTTAGACTTAAGTGCCGAAAATAACCGCAAAGGTTCTGATAAATTAGAAGAAATTGAATTAAACGTAAACCTAGCTCTCGAAAAACTAGAATTGGATTCCTCTTTATTTTTCCGTCAAAAAAAATTATGGGAACAAAACATTGGATCTAAATTAGATTTAGAACAAAAGCAACTTTCTTATAATAATTCGCAAGCTAATTACCAAACAGCCAAAAGAAGGTTAGCTCAAATGAAAACACAATTACAAAACGAATTAAAACGGGCAAACATCAATTACGATATCAATCAAAAATTATCTAGCGACTACTCCATTAAAAGTAGTATAAATGGAAAAGTATATGATATTTTAAAAGAACGTGGCGAATTAGTTACTCCACAAACTCCATTAGCCGTGATTGGAAAAGCCGACACCTTTTTATTGGAATTAGCCGTTGACGAAAATGACATTATTAAAATAAGTACTGGACAAAAAGCTTTAGTAACTATGGATAGTTATAAAGGGCAAGTTTTAGAAGCTACCGTAGATAAAATCTATCCCATAATGAATGAAAGAACCAGAACCTTTGTTGTGGAAGCTCATTTCATTAATCCTCCAAAAAAATTATTCCCTAACTTATCTGCAGAAGCCAATATTATTATTCAAACTAAGAAGAACATTATCACCATTCCTAACAATTACATTATTGACGGAAAATATGTTTTAGTGAACACCGACGAAAAAAGAGAAGTGAAATTGGGATTAAACGACTACCAAAAAACCGAAGTATTAGAAGGATTAAAAGAAAGCGAAACGATTTACAAACCTTAATCCCTTGAATTACAGATTAATTTTAAATATTGCCATTAACTTAATTCGTGCCAGATTAAAGCAATCTATCATTGCTGCAGTTGGCGTTACGTTTGGTATTGCCATGTTTATCACATTACTAGGTTTCATGAATGGATTAAATAATCTATTAGATGGATTAATGCTGAATCGCACACCTCATGTAAGATTATATAATGAAGTAAAGCCAAGTATTGATCAACCTGTTTTAATATCAAAAGATTACAAAGGAAACACCAACTTTATTCAATCTATAAAACCAAAAGATAGAGGAAGAGAAATTTACAACAGCAAGGCTATTATTAATATTTTAAAACAAGATAAGCGTGTGATTGACGTTGCACCAAAAGTAACAGCGCCTGTGTTTTTTAATACAGGATCAATTGAAATTACAGGTGTTGTAAATGGCATTGATGTGCCTGCTGAAGAACATTTATTTAAAGTAAGCGACTATATTATTGAAGGCAATGTATTTGATTTAAATAATGAAAATAACACCATCATTATTGGTAAAGGCTTAGCAGAAAAAATGTTAGTGAAGATTGGCGACGTGATTAAAATTACCACTATCAAGGGTGGCTTGGTAAGTTTAAAAGTAGTGGGGATTATGCAAATTGGTATTGCTGAAATTGATAATACCATGAGTTATACATCTTTAAGAACCGCTCAAATGTTATTAGGAGAATCGGCGAGTTACATCACTGATATACAAGTTAAACTCACCGATGTATTAATGGCTCCAGAAGTTGCTAAAGAATATAAAGACAAATTTAAAATAGATGTGATAGATGCGCAAACGGCCAATTCTCAATTTGAAACAGGGAGTAAAGTGCGTTCTATAATATCTTACGCCGTAGGTATTACCTTACTCATTGTGGCAGGCTTTGGCATTTACAATATTTTAAATATGATGATTTATGAAAAAATGGATTCCATTGCTATTTTAAAAGCTACTGGTTTTTCGGGTAATGATGTAAAATGGATTTTCATTTCGTTAGCATTAATCATTGGAATCGTTGGAGGGCTCTTTGGCTTGCTGTTTGGTTTTAGTTTAAGTCAAATAATTGATATGATTCCATTTGAAACATCGTCATTACCTACTATTAAAACCTACCCGATTGATTATAAAATTACATACTACGTTATCGGATTAACTTTTGCTATTTGCACAACTGCCATTGCTGGGTTATTTCCAGCACTGAAAGCAAGCAAAATTGATCCTGTAGAAATTATTAGAGGAAAATAAGATGGCGAAGAAAGTACTAGAAACTATTAATATCAACAAATACTTTTACGATCCTGTAAAATTTAGAGTATTGTCGGATATAAATATGTCAATCAACGAAGGAGAATTTGTTTCGGTCGTTGGAAAATCGGGCTGCGGAAAATCTACTTTGCTTTATATCTTATCGACGATGGATACAGATTATGAAGGAGAGTTATTAATTAACGACGTAAACCTTACAAAAAAAACAGATAAAGATTTAGCAGTTGTAAGAAATGAGCATATTGGTTTTGTGTTTCAGTTTCATTATTTATTATCTGAATATAATGTATTACGTAATGTGATGCTGCCAGGTATTAAATTAGCCAAATATCCATTAAAAGAAATTGAACATCGTGCTATGGAACATTTACGGACCTTGGACATGGCTGACCAAGCGCTAAAATCTCCTAATCAATTAAGTGGTGGACAAAAACAACGTGTAGCAATTGCACGTGCATTAATTAATGATCCCATCATTATTATGGGAGATGAGCCAACTGGAAATCTAGATAAAAAAAATAGTGATATGGTATTTGAAATCTTTAATAATTTGGTAAAGGAAAGGAATCAAGCCCTATTAATCGTAACCCACGATCCTGATTTTGCGGCTCGAACTCATCGCACTATTGAAATGGCTGATGGAAAAATTATCAGCTAAGAATTCGTTAAGCGTTTAAACGCATTCGGGATGTTTTCAATCACATCCGTTGGAATCATCGCCACTTCTCCTTTTTCTTCTTTAGTCATATCGCCAGCTAAACCGTGCACATAAACACCGATTAAACTTGCTTCAAATGAGGTATAACCCTGTGCTAGTAATCCAGTAATTAAACCAGTTAATACATCTCCGCTTCCGCCCTTTGCTAATCCAGGATTACCCGTACTATTAAAATAACTTTTTCCATCTGGAGTAGTCATACAAGTATGAGCTCCTTTTAAAACCACATACACTTTGTACTCTTTCGAAAATTCAATTTGTAGTTGATGTCTTTCAAAATCATTTGATACATTTTTAGTTAAACGTTCAAACTCCTTGGGATGAGGCGTTAAAATAGAATTCTGAGGAATGAGTTTCAACCATTCTTTATTTAAGCTAATCGCGTTTAATGCGTCTGCATCAATTACTAATGGTTTACTAAATGACTC
>SYEI01000266.1 GCA_005800865.1 Bacteroidota bacterium
AAAAAAAGCCCCGACTAAGTCAGGGCTTTTTTGTTTTTTAGCTTTAACTAAATATTAGTGTTTTTTACCACCTTTAGTAGCAGCAGCAACTGAATCAGCCATTCTAGTTGAATCAGCAGCCATTTTAGCAGTAGCTTCAGCAGCAGCAGCAGCTTCAGCTTCAGCAACTTTAGCTAAAGAATCAGCTTGTTGTTGAGCAACAGCAGCTAATGAATCTTCAGTTTGTTTTTGTTTAGCAGCTAATTCTTCTTTAGAAGGTCCGCAAGATACAAATGCAGCTGATAAAGCAGCTACAGCAACGATTGATAATACTTTTTTCATTTTAGGTTTTGTTTAGGTTTTATTAATTTGGTGCAAAAATACACGTTTTTTTTAATTTTAGTTAAAAATCTAAAAAAAAAGTATTTTTTTTTCAACATAGGGCATGTTAAATTTATCTCATTCACATAAAACGTATCTTTGTAGACTATGTACAAGCAATTATTAAGGCCTTTAGTTTTTAAATTAGATCCTGAAAAGGCTCATTATTTAACATTTGACCTCATGAAATTAGCCCTTGGTAATCCATTTGGGCGCTTTATGAGTAAATCCATTTTGGAATACAAGCATCCTAAGCTAAAAAAACAGTTATTTGGACTCACTTTCGAAAATCCTGTTGGTTTAGCAGCCGGCTTAGATAAAGATGCTAAAGTATTTAATGAACTTGGGGCTCTTGGCTTTGGGTTTATTGAAATTGGCACCTTAACTCCTAAACCTCAACCTGGTAATGATAAGCCTCGTTTATTTAGATTACCAAACGATAAAGCTATTATTAACCGAATGGGCTTTAATAATGAAGGAGTTGATGCTGCAGTTATTCGCTTAAAAAACAGAAAAACAAAAGCCATTATTGGTGGCAATATTGGTAAAAATAAAGTTACTGCTAACGAAGATGCGATTAAAGATTATGAATATTGCTTTAATGCCTTGTTTGATGTGGTAGATTACTTTGTAGTTAATGTAAGCTCACCTAACACTCCTAACCTTAGAGAGTTACAAGATAAAGAACCGTTAACGCATTTGCTAAATCACTTGCAAAACATTAATAATTCAAAACCAAAACGTAAGCCTATTTTATTAAAAATAGCCCCCGATTTAACAAACTCACAATTAGATGATATTATTGATATTGTGGCATCTACTAAAATTGATGGCATTGTAGCTACCAATACAACTATTGCCCGCGAACCATTAACTTACCCAAAAGCAGAAATTGAAGCAATTGGAATGGGTGGATTAAGTGGCAAACCTTTAACCAAAAGAAGTACAGAGGTTATTGCTTATTTAAAAACAAAATCCAATAACGCTTTTCCAGTTATTGGAGTTGGCGGAATTCATAGCCCAGAAGATGCTCTTGAAAAAATAAAAGCTGGTGCGGATTTAATACAATTATATACAGGTTTTATTTACGAAGGTCCTGCTTTGATAAAGAACATTAATAAAGAAATTGTAAAACAAAACTTATTATGAAATTAATTGAATGTCCTCGTGACGCGATGCAAGGCATCAAAGATATTATCCCTACAGATGTAAAAGTTAAATACATCAATTCATTATTAAATATTGGATTTGATACCATTGATTTTGGAAGTTTTGTTTCGCCAAAAGCCATTCCTCAAATGCATGATACAGCAGATGTTTTAAAACAGTTGGATTTATCGCAAACCAAAAGTAAATTATTAGCTATTATTGCTAATACTCGTGGGGCTCAAGATGCTTGTTCGTTTGATGAAATTCGTTATTTAGGTTTTCCGTTTTCTATTTCCGAAACCTTTCAGCAACGTAATGCCAATTCAAGCATAGCAGAATCTTTAGTAAGAGTTGAAGAAATTCAAAACTTATGCGTGAAGCATAATAAAGAATTAGTGGTTTATATTTCGATGGCTTTTGGAAATCCTTATGGAGATGTTTGGAACAGCGATATTGTTATTGAATGGACCAAAAAACTAAGCAATTTGGGAGTAAAAATTATTGCCCTTTCTGATACCATTGGAGTTTCAGATAGAACCAACATTAGTTATTTATTTTCTAATATTATTCCGGAATTTAAAGGTGTAGAAATTGGAGCTCACCTCCACTCTACAAAAGATAAAGCTCAAGAAAAAATTGATGCGGCTTACAAAAGTGGATGTCAGCGTTTTGATGTAGCGATACATGGCTTTGGTGGCTGCCCTATGGCAAAAGATGACTTAACAGGTAATTTAGCTACCGAAGATTTAGAGTTTTATTTTGACAAGAACAATATTGCACTAAACCTCAACAAAGCATTATTAGATAAGGCTTATTTAGAAAGTTGGGATGTGTTTAATAAATACCATTAGAAGTATCGTAAGTATTAAGAAGTAAGATTAAAGATTGTTTTTGAATATAGAACCAATCTTTAATCTTAATACTTTCATCTTTATGTACTTTTTATTACCTCAACATTTCCCATAACACAATTCCCATACTTACAGAAACGTTAAAGGAGTGTTTGGTTCCAAATTGAGGAATTTCGATGCAGGCATGACTTTGGTTAATAATTTCTTGCTCTACACCATATACTTCATTTCCAAAAACTAAAGCTAAAGCCTGTTGTGGCTTTTGAAATTGGTTTAGCATTATCGAATCTTTTGCTTGTTCGATAGAGGCAATATAATAGTTGTTGGTTTTTAATTCATTAATAGCTTCTTGAGTTGTTTTAAAGTATTTCCAAGAAACCGTTTCGGTGGCGCCTAAAGCCGTTTTTTCTATTTCAGGTTTTGGAGGAGTACCTGTTACACCGCATAAATAAATAGCTTCTATTAAAAAAGCATCGGCGGTTCTAAAAGCTGAGCCAACATTATTTAAACTTCTGATATTATCTAAAACAAGAATGATGTTGTTTTTTTGCGAAGCTTTAAATTCATCTGAACTTAAACGCCCTAAATCCTGCATGCTGAGTTTTTCGTTCATATGTATTTCCTAATTAACTGCAAATAACGCGGAGGTTAAGCAAAGAAAGCAAAGCTGTATTACTGTAAATTAAATCTTAAACTAAAGCCCGCATTGGTGTTAGCAGTTGGGAATGAATTGGATGTTTGCGGTGTTGTTCTAATCCAATCGTAAAATAGTCGTAAGTTAATAGCTTGCGTTAATTGATAATCTAAAGCAGTTTTCAACGTAATGATATTTTGTCCTCCAGTTGGCGTGCTTATCTCATCTGCAATTCTTCTAATGACAGTCATGTTTTTACGGTAAGATAAATCTAATTTAAAGTTTAAGTCACTCTTAATTGGTTGGCCTTTAATTTTAATCGCATTGATTTTTAGGTTAGGGAAACGGTATCCAATACCCACAACATACTCTTGTCCTTTCGTTTCAATGATTTGCGGTCCAGTAATATTTAAGTTAACGGTTTTATCTTTCTTAATCTCAAAATTGGCTAATAAACCTGGTTTATTAAATTTAAAGTCAAACTTAATTAATGGGCTAAATGCTTCTGTTATTGTTGCCCCAGCGATGGTGTATTTCGGGTTAAAGTTGGCAGATTGCTGAACACCAAAAATGGATGAGTTTTGAACAGGAACTCTTGATTCAGAATAACCGTCATTGTCTTTATCCACAAATAATAAGTTATTTGAATATCCTCCAATTGTATACATTGAACGGTAAGAATGACGTAACGTAACAGATTGGAAAAATTTCTTCATAAATTTTAATTTCCCTAAACCATCCCAACTTACTGTCCAGTTTGGTAAAGGAATTTGTTTAAACATTTTATCTGTACCTACTCCTTTTACTTTTCTACCTGTGTAAGCTTCATGAAATGCACCTAACAATACATCTTGTTGAGTATTGCTATATCCGTCGTAATACGCATCACCTCTTCCATCAATTTGAGGATTCTTAATAGCTGTACTATTTGCGGCTGCTAAATCTCTAGCTACATCCTGTCTTATCGCTAAAAACTCATCAAATAAAACAGATGAACCATCTTTTACATTTCCTTTATCTTTAAATGATTGCCCTAATGTAAACACACTGATACTGTAATTTCCTGTATTAGCTGGTGTTTCAAATAAATAACCTCGGTTACCGTTATCAGTCTGCATACTATCGTATCTCACAAACAGCGACTCATTTTTACCAAAAGTTTTTGTTCCGTTTAATTCAATTTTTAAGCTTCCATGAGGCTCTACATTTCCTCGATACGTAAGCGTTTTATTATTTGTAGTTGTATAAGGTAAACTCTGATTAGGATTCTTGACCAACCAATCATTTTGAATAGACTTATTTAAAATGTCATCATTTGAACCACTAATAAAGCCAAATCCTGGCGCCATATTTTTACTAGGATCTAAACCCATATATTGAGAGCTTGGTAAAAATCCTGGCAATCCAGTTCCATTAGTTTCTTGATAGGTTAACGACACTTGTTTAATCATCATGATACCTCTAGCCAAAAACTCACCAATATCTTTAGCTGCATTGGATTCATCCTTTTTAGTTTTAGAAGTATCCTTTAAGGCATTAACTGGTTTTTTATCGTCGCCTTTTTTAGTATTACTAGCTTTACCACCTGTATTCACTTTTCTAAAATAAGGAATCTTATTATAAAGTGTCATCATGTTAAATGTTCCATTCAAATTTTTAGTATTGGTATTTTGAATCGTATTACCTACACTTTCCTGTGCAAATGGTCTTCTTGTCCAAGTATAAGATGTGCTGTAACGAGCGGTTGCATTAATGAAATCAAAAATCGGGATTTTATTAATTGGAATTTGAAAATTAATATTTGATTGATGTCTATAACCTGTTGTTGTACCTAATGCTAATAAATTTTGTTGAATACTATCTTTCTCTTCTTTTGTATCAATTCTACCAAGTGGTTCTAAAATACGACCATCATTATTGGCAGTAAAATCAAATTTTAAATTTTTGGTGAAATTCCATTGCAAATCGTAATTACGAGTTATGTTGAACGTTTTATTAAACTGCGCTTGCGTTAAATTAACATCGCTACCCGAATAGAAGCTTGTAATATCTCTATTTAATAATTCGCTGTAACCTCTATTCACATCCATGTTAAACCCTAAACGACTTGGCAATGGAGTCAAATTAAATTCTTTTACTAAAGCCATCCACTTATTATTTAAAATTTTGGATTTAGTTTTCTTAAATGGAGTCCATGCTTTAGCATTAATCGCATAGTTATAGGATAAAGCTCCTCTATAAGTTTTAATAATACTATTTTCAATATTTACATTTCGTCTGGTAACTTCATTATAAGCATAGGTTACCGAAAAGTTAGATACATCCCAAGGCATTGGTTTAGCCCCTTCTTTTTTCAAACCATCAATCCTAACATTCGAAAAGTTATAGCCTTTACGAACGGTAACATCCTGAGCATTATTTTTAATCTGTTTTTGTAAGTCGTCAGGAATATTTGGATTATCAATTTTAATATCTGGGTCGTAAGGGCTAAACTGAGGTGTAATTTTAGTTTCGCCATAAGCATAATACACTGGTAAATTAACCTTCCATTTAACAGGGAAAAATTTACCTATTTGAAACGTAGAAGTGGCATCCCATTGGAAATTGGTTTCACGGCTACGCTCACTAATTTTCTTTTCAATACTTCCAAAAAATGGTTTACTGTAGGTTGCTGCTAACGATATTTGTCCTAAATCGGCTAGTTTTGCTTGCACGCTTCCGGTTGTTGCCCAACCACCTTTATTTTCAAAATCAGTTAATCGTAACTCATTTACCCAAACCTCTACACATTTTGGCAAACTTCCATCATCTTTAGGATTACGAATACCAATCATCATACTTTTTATGCTAGCTAAATTTGGATTACCAACAATCGTAATTTTATTATTACCATCATTATCTATATAAGGCAATTGCATTGCTGCTAAATCAGTTCCTACAACAGAGTTACGTTGTACTTTGGCAGAAGTTAGTTTTTCAAAATCAATAACAAATTCATTTTCAGTTGGCCAAACAGCATATTTACCTGCGTCTGTATTAGGATCATAATAACCTGGGGTTGTTAATTTTACAGGAACTTCATATTCATAATAGTTGTTATTGTAATCCGAACCTAAACGAACAAAAACAGTTACATCGCCATCATTTAATGGCTCATTTCCCATTTGTTCGGCGTGCATAAACAATTTCATTTTTTTAAATGAACGTACGTCTAGCTCTGTATTTTTAATAATAGCTCTACTATCTCCATCTTTTAAATTACAAGCTCTTAAAGATAAGGCTTGTTCATTTAATAATACATTATTAGTAGCTTGTATATTTTGTTGTTGTTCGATCTCTGGAGGCAATACATAGTTAACTGGCACTTTTGCTCCGTTTTCTTGTAAACTCACACCCGACACATCAAACGTGGTCGTATTATCGTCATTGGCAATATATTCTCCTGGTTTTTGTAAATCAAAAGCATAACGTCTCCAATCACTTCTTACCAATTCCATACGGGCAATACGACATACGACTGGTTTATCAAAACCTTTCATAAATACACGCATAAAACGGATAGAGTTAAAACCTTCAATTGAACCAACTGCTTTTTCAAACTCTGTTACAGGAACTTTAAATTGGTACCATTTTACTGTTTTTTGAGTACTACCAATAGTAGTTGTTCCATCTAATACGTTTACAATGTAGTTTTTACCAACGTTATTTGGATTAATATCTTGAGGTGAAATGGCAATTTTGTATTGATAGTAGTTTTCTGTTTCGCTTAATGTATTATCCTTATTAATATCTTCGATATTAGGATTATTTGTAGCGGCACTTGGTATACCTGCATCAGGATATTGTTGTTCGGTTGGTGAGTTACCTTCAGCATTATTGTATTTTTTGTAACGATTAAGCGTATTTCCTTCTTCTTCTGATAAACCATCATAATCATTTCCTCTAAAGAAATGGTATTTATCCGAGCTTGGATCGGCAATATTAGCTGTCACAATTGGGCCAGATGCGGCTAATTGTAATGCCGACAAAAATGGGGCAAATTTTCTAGCCTCTGCACTATCCACTAATCCATCATAACCTGCATCTTGAAAAGGTCTATCGTTTGGATCATTTACAAATGAATTTGCAATTGGACTAATCAATGGTGATTTACCTAAATTAGACTCTGTATTTGGTAAATTTGCGTTAGAACCTGATGGACTTCCTGGTAATCCATTTTCGTATAACATTTTACCATCTTTCAAAATATCTTCACTCACATTACCTAAGTTGATATACATTTCTCCACTTGGATATTGATTTGAACCAGCGGCAGGCATATCTGGATAGGTATCGCTATTATAATCGCTATTAAATGGATCCATCATCCAAAACTGCACGTACTCAATATTTGCTGCCTGAAAATCGTTGGTTTCTAATCTTCGCATAATACCACCCCAACGTGATTCTGGATTTGCTAATCTTCCAGTTGATGTTACACCGGAAGAAATACCTCCAATTGCATTTACATCATAGTTATAAGGGCCACGCTCTCCTGGATAAAATGCTAAATCTAAAACGCCTAATACAACTGGTTGCCCATTTACTGGAGTTTTAGATGGAAACAATTCTGTTTCTAAAACCTGACGCATAAAATTATTTGAGAAAGTTGCCTCTGGAATATTGCTAGGTTTTAAATTGGTATTTTGTTGACCATAAAATAATGGGTCGATATTATACCAGTTAAATTGAGCACGGTTTAAACCTGCTTTAATATTATCGTTCTCTATTGCTTCTGGAAACAAACTTGGTTGACCTTGAGGAATACTTGCTAGTGACCAAGCCTGTGGACTTTTTAAATCAATTAAAGAAATACTTCCTTCAAAATCATCCACATAGGAGTTACCATTTTTACCAATGGCTCTTGAGTTTCCTGGTATTAATTGAGCAAACTCACCACGTGTGGTAATACTACTCATTTCCTTAGTATTGATTAAAGGTATTTTATCAATTAAACGAGTTAAAAAAGGAACATCGGTGCGGTAATTATAATCTAAACCCCAAATGGTATTTGATACCGGCTCATCACCAATATTTACTTTTTGAGTCACTGGTTTTTCGTTTAAGTGTAATACGGTTCCACCAATGGTTAAATATTTATTGACTTTAAAATCTAAACGGGTACCAAACAAACTTTTTTGCTGGACATTAAATAAGGAGTTACTCTCGGTACTCACTTTAATATTAGCACCTGAGTTTAAAATACTTTCATTAATAATTTTTACTCTACCTAATGTATAATCAACGGTATAATCTACGTTTTCGGTTAATGCTTGTCCGTTTGCCGTAACTTGCACAGCGCCTTGAGGAATGTTTAAGGCATTTAAAGAAATCTCAGAACCTGAAGCAGATTTGTAGGAACCTTTAATTTTAAATCTGTTTTTTTCGGGTAATTGTTGAGCTATTGTTCTTGTGGAGTCATATAACTCTTGATAAATATATTTATTGTAAACTGCTGGATCATCGGTTGCCGAGAATTTACTTCTTAAGTTATTACCAAAAGGTTCTTTTGAAGATAAATAAATACGTCCGTTATTGGAGTTAATGGTATAGCCATTCACAAAGTCAAATACACCATCCGAAAAAGGGTCTCCATTCACGCTCAATTTATCAAAGCCCATCGTTTGAACTAACAACTTACCATTTACACTACCATAAGGAATGTAAGGAATATCAACACCAGTTTCAATATTCGTATAATAGATGTCGCATTTAAAATCGGCTGCATTTAAATTATAAGCTCCTAATGAGTAAACGTTTTTCATCATTAAGTCCCAAGTACTAAATTTAGGACTCGTGATAGAACCACTTTTTAATAATTTTAAATATAATGGTCCAGTAGTAAACTGATCAGAAAACTCACCCACTTGGTAGGTTTTTCCGTTGTAAGTATATTGGTAGGCAACGGCTACTGTTTGATCGTTATTAATAGATTGGTTAATAGAGATAAAACCCAAACGATTATTAATTGTAAACTCTGTTGGATTTAATTTACGCGCGTTTGACACATATTCAAAATCGCGTGCTGCCACCATAAACTGACCGCCAGGGTTACATGAATTTGGGCTTCCTGGCGCAACGGCTTGTAAGGTTGAGTTAATAACAGATAAGGTATTACTACGTTGAGATATTAAACCAGGCAAAAAAGGATCTGTTAAAATATAATATAAACTGTTGGCGTTATTATGAGGATTTACTCCTATGCTATCTTTAATAATATATTGCGATCCAAGAGGCTGACATGGCCCTCCAGAAACTGATGTTCCAGAATCACTTAAGGCTGGATTAACATGTAAATAATCCTCCCCTAAATCTGTAAATGCGGCAACGCTTCGTACTTGCTCGGTACTACCTGTTTGGTTAGTAATATAAACCTCTACTTTAGTAATTACAATTGGTGTGGTTACTATTGGTAATGAACCCATCCATTGGTCATAATTATCGCGGAAAAAGTGCCCTAAGAAATAATGTTTATTCACCTCATAGTTATCGCCCGAAACATTAAAGTACATGGTTTGCGCACCACCTTGCACCGAAACTTCTTGTTTTTTACCTCGTTGTTGCGAAAACAATGTCGTGGCTGTTAACCTTCCAAACTGCATTTGCGTTTTTACACCAAATAAACTTTGACTTCCTTGAATTAACGAGCTGTTTAATGGCAAGGTTACGTTACCAGCTTCAATCTTTTTTAAAATCTCATCTTCATAACCCGTGTACTCAATTTTCATTTGGTTTTCCCAATCAAATGAGGCTTCGGTGTTATAACTGGTGGTAATTTTTAATTTATCTCCAATTTTACCAATTAAATTTAATTGGATACGCATGTTAAAATCAAAATTGGTTACCTTTTGCTGACGCTGAGGAATAGCAGGATTTAAAGTTTTGTTTCGGTTTAAGGCAAAAATTAACTCGGCAGTTCCTGTCGGTTTAATATCCACTTGGTTACCTCCAAAAATCCGGTCAAAAATCTCGCTATTAACGGTTAACTTAGGAATAATTCCTTTTTTGTTTTGATTTTGTAAATCTTCGGCTTTAATTTTCGTCTTACAGTGATTTTTAACAGCCTCTTTAAATAACTGATCTTGGTAATCCTTAAACTCTACATAGGTTTCGGGACGATAATCCATATCCCCAATTTTTTGAGTGATGTCATAATTACCAGTTTGAGCATTATACTCTGTTTTTGTAGTAATATTGCTAGGATTGCTTAAATACAATCCACTTTTATCGTCAAAATTGGGCTGACCACCATTATTATCATTAAACGGAAACGGTAAATCGTCTTTAGTAACAATAGGCGAATCGGGATTTAAAACAGGAACGGGCGTATATAAATAATGTGGCTTGCTTAAAGGCTCTGTTTTGGCTTTGGAACCAACAACAATGCTCATTAAGCCTAACGACACAGAACCTACAACAAGAAATTTTACGACTCCTTTTACCACGTTTTAAATTACATATTTTTTAATGCTGCTTTAATCAGCAATTCAACATTATCTGTAGCTACACCTTGTTGTTTGGTTGCTTTTTCAATAGCTTTTTCGGCTACTAGTTTAGGAAACCCTAATGTAACTAGAGCCATTAACGCCTCATCTCTATTTTTATTGTATGATGGGTTTAAAATTTGGGATATTCCCCCCTCATGTTTACCCATTTTTCCTTTTAAATCAACTACAATACGTTGCGCTGTTTTTTCGCCAATACCTTTAATGCTTTTTAGTAAAGCCACATTGGCCGTATTAATAGCGCCAGCAATTTCGGGAGCACTTAAAGAAGATAACATTAAAATAGCACTTCCGCCGCCAACACCCGATACTGAAATCAATTTGCGAAACAAGTCACGTTCCTCAACATCAGCAAAACCAAAATAACGAGGATTATCATCTCTCACGTAAACACTCTCAACAAATAACTTTGCAGTAGCTTTACCTTGAATTTGACTGTAGGTTGTTAAGGAAATTAACAAGCCGTAGCCTACTCCATTGGTTTCTATAACTGCCTGGGCAGGATTTAGTTCGGCAACTTGCCCATTAATGTAACTTATCATAGTTTAAGGAGGGTGAAAATACCATAATTTTTGTAATTGAAGAAAAATAATTACTATAAAATTGTATAGGAAATAGAACGCGCATAACGCAGATTTAATAAGATTAAGTATGATTAATAATAGACAGCTTATTTTGCTGGATTAATATGATTAGTAATGAAAAAACAACCAAAAAAATCATATTTAATCAGCCTAATCAGTGCCATCTGCGTTCCATTTTTTAACATTAAGCTGAGTTTTAACAAAAAACTGTTTACATCTTTCAAACACCTAAAAAGTTTAGCACTTGGCATCTTTTAAATAATTGTTATCTTTGTGTAACTAAAACTTAACGCATTTGGAAACCACTATTATCATTGCGCTTCTTGTGACAGCTTATTTATTAGGTTCAATTCCTACCGCAGTATGGTGGGGCAAGCGCTATTACGGTATCGACGTAAGAGAATTTGGCAGTGGAAACGCTGGAGCTACCAATACTTTTAGAGTATTAGGCAAAAAAGCAGGTATTCCTGTTTTGTTTATTGATATTGTAAAAGGAACCTCTGCCGTTTTATTGGCCTTTTTATCTCCCTTTGTTTTTGAAAGCAACCAATTTGTTAACTTACAATTAGGATTAGGAATTGCGGCTTTAGTAGGACATGTTTTCCCGATTTTTGCAGGCTTTAGAGGCGGAAAAGGAGTAGCAACTATTTTAGGTGTCGTAATTTGCTTAACTCCAATGACTAGCTTAATGGTATTAGGCGTATTTTTAATTGTTTTATTAGCAACGCGTTACGTATCCTTATCTTCTATGACAGCTGGTTTAAGTTTTCCTTTCTTTTTAAATGTGGTTTTAAAAAACCAAAACCAAACCTTATTAATTTTCTCGTTATTTGTGGCAGCTTTGTTAATTGTAACTCACAAGAAAAATATAGCTCGTTTATTAAAACGCCAAGAAACGAAAGTTAACTTATTTGTAAAAAAGGCTTAAGCCTATAATTAAAATTTTAAAAGCTCCTTTGGTTTCCAAAGGAGCTTTTTTGTTTAAAATGATTAAATTTGAGAAAC
The DNA here is from genome assembly GCA_005800865.1 of Bacteroidota bacterium. Taxonomy (GTDB): domain Bacteria; phylum Bacteroidota; class Bacteroidia; order B-17B0; family Aurantibacillaceae; genus UBA4416. Next base: position 12,128 of record SYEI01000266.1, read on the forward strand.
TGATTAGAACTAAAAAACTGCTCTAATATTGCTGAATTTGCACTATTAGAACCATAAAATGGTTCCTATAAGCTAGTTAGCAGCAAGAGCTATAGACACAAAATATGTTACAAGAAAATCAACGTGAGACAACTCGACAGAAAATTATTTCCGCGACAAAGGCAGAAATGACGTCAATTGGAAGGTTCTTGTCTAAGCTAACTGTTACGCCGACTACTGTTGACTTTTGTATGGACTCCAAAGAAAATTTGCCAGACGAGATGGTATTTGAGGAAGGTGGTATTCCGAAAATTATAATGTCCATAGTTGTATTAGGTTTTCTAACATTTATCGCTTGTGCTAGTTTTACAGGAGCAAATGAATTTACCGTTGACGACGCGATCCCATTTGTAATATACTCAATGGTTTTCTTTTGCTTAGTTCTATATTTTATTTTAAGACCAATGGCTAGAGATAAAATAGTAATTTCTAAAAAAGGAATTACACTTAGTAATTGTGAAATAACTACTTGGGAAACTATTGAAGACACCTATATTAAAGAAATAATTGGTGGTAAAACAGAGAAGTTTTTTTTCATAGTAACATTAAAAAATGGGACACATAAAGAGCAGCAGTTCTCCAACTCATTTGGTTCTAAAAATAAAAACCTTGGACACTATACTGAACTTTATAAGAGAAGCTACAGCACCTAACAGCACCTACCAGTAATGCGGGCAGACAACAAAGCTTTTGCAAAAGCGGTCGCTCCGCGAAAGACAATTATTTTCGCTTTGCAAATGCATAGAAACATTTTATCTTTGTTATTAATATTCGGTTGACAATGCCCTGAGCCGCACAAGTTCTAGCTGCCATCCGTTAGGGGTAATTAATATGAAGACAATATTCATCTTTTTAATTTTATGTTCTTTTTCCACGTTTGGACAAATTAGTAAAACATGCTTAATAAATCCTCAGACAAATTCATATTT
>SYEI01000267.1 GCA_005800865.1 Bacteroidota bacterium
CTTCAAAATCTTGTTCATGGCTTTTTTCACCTAACTCTTCCTGAATGGTTTTAATTTGTTGGTGTAAAAAATAATCGCGTTGTTGTTTATCTAAATCAACTTTTACTTTGTCTTGAATTTGGTTTTTTAATTCCAACATTTGTAAATCCTTTGTTAAATGAGTCAACACCATGGTTGCTCTATCTTTTAAACTAGGAACTTCTAACATTTGTTGTTTCTCAGCAGAGCTGGCATTCATATTTGATGAAATAAAATTCACCATAAAATTTTGGCTCTCAATATTATTTAAAGCAAAACCAGCTTCTGTAGGAATGTGTTGCGATTTTTGAATAATTTGTATGGCCGTATCTTTTAAGGTAGAAACAATGGCTTGAAATTCTTCGTCGCCTTTTTCGGGACGAGTCTCTTCAAATCGTTGAGTCTTAGCTTTGTAGTAAGGTTCATTTTGAGTGAATTCTTTGATGCGGAAACGCTTTTTTCCTTGGATAATAACAGTCGTATTTCCATCAGGCATACGTAACATTTTTATAATTTGAGCTACGGTTCCAACGTTATGTAAATCCTCGGGTTGAGGATCTTCAATACCATCGTTTTTTTGAGTAACTACGCCAATCGTTTTATCGCCTTTGTAGGCATCTTTAATTAAATTGATTGATTTATCTCTACCTACAGTAATAGGAATAACCACACCTGGGAATAAAACGGTATTACGTAACGGTAAAATTGACAGTATTTCGGGTATTTTTTCGGCGTGCATATTGTCCTCATCTTCTGCCGAAAGTAAAGGAATGAAATCGCTATCCTCGTCAATCATTGGCTCAAAGGGCATTTTATCTGAATCTTTAAAGAAAATCATAGTAATTGGTCATTATTGTGGTATACAATATACGATTATTATGCCATTGGTGTTTTAGGACTTTGTGGCAGGGTATATCTTATTTTAACCACATAGGCACATAGTTTCGATAGCTCAAAAACTATATAGTTAAATAGATTACATAGTAAATTGAAGCCAGGCTTCAATTTTTTACATAATTGATTTTGCTAAATTCTATGTGACTATGTGTTTAATGGTTCTTTTCTTATATTTGCCTCGTTGGAAAAGGGAATTTGGTGAAAATCCAAGACTGTACCCGCAGCTGTAAGCTTCAAATGATGTTATGCACGTAGCCACTGTTTAATTATGGGAAGGCGTATAACAGAAGCAAGTCAGAAGACCTCCCAATAAATCGATGTTTAGAATTCCGGGAAAAGGATTCATAAAGACATTGTAACCGTTTGAATGAAATTTCATTTTATTGTTAGCGCTTGTGTAAGTTTGCTTTTTTGTTATACTCCTATAAATGCACAATTTGCCCCGCCTGTTGGTCACGAAGGAAATACAGCCATGTATAAGGATAGTTCAGCTTTTGTTGCTTGGGCTAATAAATGCAATGTCGTAAGAGGTTTTCAAGACATATCCAATCAAAGTTTAGGATATACTAATGTTGGAGATAGTTCTTTAGCTATTGGCCAAGCAGGCACTAATGGCGTGGTTAGTTTAGGAGATGGAGGAGTTGCAATTCTTGAATTTTCAAGTCCGATTTTGGATGGCATTGGACCTGATTTTGCTGTGTTTGAAAATGGGTTTGATGATTTATTTTTAGAATTAGCCTTTGTAGAAGTGAGTAGCGATGGGATTCACTTTTTTAGATTTCCTGCTATTAGTAATACAGATACAACAACTCAAACAGATGGTTTTGGTTTAACAGATGCATCGAAATTACATAACTTGGCTGGTAAATACAGAGCAGAGTATGGAACTCCTTTTGATTTGTCCGATATAGCCAATGATGCTTTATTAAATAAGCAATCTATTACTCATGTAAAAGTGATTGATGTAATTGGCTCTATTCAAAATCAATATTGTAGTAGAGATGCTAATAACCATAAAATAAACGACCCTTGGCCAACCGGTTGGGGAAATGGAGGTTTTGATTTAGATGCGGTAGGAGTTATTCATCAACAAGCAGTTGGGATTGATGAATTGGAATTAAGGAATGTTTCTATTTATCCAAATCCTGCAATGGATGTGTTGTATGTTAATCTTCCATCAATCAATTATTCGTTAGAAGTAATCAATTTGATGGGTGAAGTTGTTTTGAAGTCAGAAAATAAATCCAATACAACTTCTTTAGAATTAAGCAATTTAAAATCAGGAGTTTATTTCTTAACGATTGCCTCAGAAGGACAACAAAAGCAAATGAAGTTTTTGAAGTTGTAGTTTGATAGGAACACTGATGGAACGGATTATTTGGATTTTCGCGGATTTTAAAACGATTAATTTGTTGATACGCAAAAAATAAAATCGGTATTAATCAGTTAAATCCGTTTTATCCGAGTTCCAATTTTATTGTTAAGCAAACCACGCTCTAAACGTATCGTAAAAAAACAAATAGATAAAGTACAATACAAAGCACCACGAAATGGCAGAGATGCTTAAATATATAATTACTTTTTTCTTGTCTTTATAAAAACGTTCCGCTAAAAAGGCACCAATTGGTATTGATAAAAAAATTGGGGTAAGAATAGCAATTCCTGTTAAACCAAAGCGATGTTTAATTCTTATGACTCTACGATTAAATTTGGTAAATATTTTTTTAGGATGCTTTGATGAAAACATGCCTTCTTTTATTTTATCCCACCATTTTAAAATCCCAGCAAATAAATAAGTAAATAAAATAGAACCAAAAACGGCGCCTGTACAACTACTAGCTAAAGCTAATAGATAATTAGATTTATAAATAGCAATAACCGTAGGAATACCAATTTTTGATAAGGAAATAGTGCAGGCTAGTGCAGCAGAAATGAATTGTAAAACGTCGGTACTATCCATTTTGGTAGAGTAGAATTAGAACTTAAAAATTATATTTTTTCGCCAAATGCTAAATCACCAGCGTCTCCTAGTCCTGGAACAATATAGGAATGAGCTGTTAATTCTTCATCAATTGCTCCACACCAAATTGTAAA